>JBDSQP010000207.1:0-8751 GCA_039929755.1 Aeromicrobium sp.
AGACGTTCCTGGCACGGATCAAGATGCCGGGCCCCGAGAGCCCGATTGGTTTCTTTCGAAAGTATATGCGCGGAAGCGCCTTCCAGACAGGTCTTCGAGAGCAATAACGACTGCCCGGGGTTGAGGCTACGGGTGTCACGTTTGCCGCTGGTGCCCCCGGCATGACTCCGTCAGGCGCTGGGCGCCTTCCTCCCCGAATCATGAGCGCCGGGGAGTTGCGGGAATGACCGCCCGTTTGCCGCTGGTGCCCCCGGCATGATTCGAACATGCGACCTGCGGTTTAGGAAACCGTTGCTCTATCCCCTGAGCTACGGGGGCTCAAGTGCTGTTCAAAGGTTATCGGTTCGACTCCGCGAGAGCCGACAGGGGACAATGGAGTCATGGGCACACCCAAACCAATTGAGACCTGGCTCACCGACATGGACGGCGTCCTCGTACACGAGGAAAAGGCCATACCCGGAGCCGCCGAATTCATTGCCGCGCTGACCGCGTCGGGCAAGAAATTCCTGGTACTCACCAACAACTCGATCTTCACGCCACGCGACCTCTGTGCGCGACTTCGTGTGGCGGGCATCAACCTTCCGGAGACGGCGATCTGGACTTCGGCTCTGGCCACAGCCAAGTTCCTGAGCGAGCAGCGTCCAGACGGTTCGGCATATGTGATCGGCGAAGCGGGAATGACGACTGCTCTCCACAACGTCGGCTACATCATGACCACCCAGGATCCCGACTACGTCGTCCTCGGCGAGACTCGCACATATTCCTTTGAAGCCATTACCCGGGCTATTCAACTCATCGAGTCGGGCGCGCGCTTCATCGCTACCAACCCCGACGCGACCGGCCCTTCGCCATCCGGTTCGCTACCGGCAACTGGCTCGGTCGCCGCGCTCATCACGAAGGCGACGGGCGTCGATCCCTATTTCGTCGGCAAGCCCAATCCGCTGATGATGCGCAGCGCTCTCAACCAGATCGAGGCGCATTCGGAAACGACCATCATGATCGGCGACCGTATGGACACCGACATCCTGTCTGGGCTTGAGGCAGGTTTGCGGACGATTCTCGTTCTGACCGGCTCCACCGCCGCTCACGAGGTCGAACGTTTTCCGTATCGACCGACCAAAGTTGTCGACTCGATTGCCGACGTCGTCTCATTGGTTGAAGGCTGAACTACCGCCCTATTGCGCAATTGTTATCATTTCGTAATCATTCGGAAGGCGAACCAGCGCCAAACGAATTCAATCCCTGCGCACACCGAGCGCGGGGGCGATCACAATGGAGTGATGAGTGAAAGTTTTCCTTACTGGTGCAACAGGTGTGATGGGCCGATCGGCCATACGCGCTTTGCACGAGGCAGGTCACACGGTCGTCGGATTGGCTCGATCGTCCGATAAGGCGGCCCTCGTGGCTCAACTGGGGGCCACGCCCCAACGCGGAGATCTCTATGAACCCGCGAGTCTTGTCGAAGGTATGCGCGGCTGCGACGTTGTCGCCAACCTCGCGACCAATGTTCCGGTCGGCACGGCCGCATTCCTGCCGGGCGCGTGGAAGGCGAACGATCGCATCCGCACCGAGGGCTCGAGGATTGTCGTCCAGGCCGCACGCGAGGCGGGTGTGGAGCGCGTCCTCCAGCAGAGTCTGAGCTTCGTCTATGGCGACCACGTCGATGAATGGATCGATGAGAACAGTCAGATCGATGTCACCCGGTATGCCGAACCAGTCGTATTGGCCGAGTCCTTTGTCGAGGACTTCGCCAGGAATGACGGTGAAGGTGTGTGCCTGCGGTTTGGACTGATTACCGGCCCCGACGGGAACTCCGCCTGGTTGCTCAAGCGCGCCCGCGCCGGCAAGCCGACCGGCCTCGGGCCCCGCGATGGTTGGTGCCACGTCATCCATCCCGACGACGTTGGTTCCGCCGTCGTCGCCGCGCTGGCCGTGCCGAGTGGCACTTACAACGCCGGCGCCGAACCTATTCGACGCCGAGACCTTGTCGACGTCTATGCGCAAGCGGCCGGGCACAAGGAGGGCAAGTTCTACGGACCGTTGTTCATGAAGATGGCGGGCCAGAAAGTCGAACTCATCACACGCTCGCAGCGCGTGAGTTCGCAACGCCTCAGCGACCGCACCGGATGGCATCCGCACTATCCCAAGCTCACCCCTGATTGGTTCGATCGCGTTGAATAAAGACGCACCCAAACCCAAGCCCGACGCCAAGGAGAGGGCTCGGCGCAAACGAGCAGCGGAACTTCTGGGCGACATACTGCCGACTACGTCGCGCGACGAAACCTCAGAGGGTTGGAACGAGAAGGACGGTACGTCCCGCGAGGAAGAGTTTCTGCGAGACGTTCCGCCCCATCACGGCTGACCAGGTGGCCGCTCAGCGGTTTGAGAGCGAGTCCCGGATTTCGCGAAGCAAAGCGATGTCCTCGGGAACTGCCTCGGGTTCGGCTTGACCGGTCTTGCGAAGCGACTGAAGTTTGCCCACGGGGACGACAACGGCGAAGTAGATGACGGCCATCGTGACGACGAAGACGATCAGCGCATTGATCAGGCCGCCGATGTTGATCAGGGTGTCCTTGTTGTCGGTGATCGTGAAACCGAAGCCCTTGTCGCTGTTTCCGCCCACAGCCGTGACAAGCGGCTTGATGAAGTTTTCACCGAATGAGGCGACGAGCGCAGTGAATGCGACACCGATGGCGATGCCGACGGCGAGGTCGATGACGTTTCCGCGCATCAGGAAATCTTTGAAACCCTTGAACATTTACTTCCCCCTGAAAGGTGGTTAGGACGCCAACACACTAGCGCGACGAAATGGCTGTTCAAGGTACGGACAGAACGCTCAAACGTGAGCGGATGGCAGCGGTGGCAAGCTCGAGGCCAACACTTTCGGGTACGGCGACCGCAATGGCCGGGGCATCGGTGCCATTGGACGCATCCCCGCCGTTTCCTCGAGGCAGTGAAAGTATTTCCGCGCGGCGCGCGATGACCTTCGATTCCGCTTCCCCGTCAGGATCCGAACTGACGATATTGACCCGGTCGCCAACTCTCAGAGATGTGAGTTGAGTTGGATCGGCGACCCGGATCGTGGACAGAACAAGGCCCTCGGCGTAGCCGCGAAGAAGGCCAGGCTCAAGCAGTCGGAAGTCGGTCAACACTTCTCCCTTGCGCAACGGTCCGGCGGCCCGGCGCCCGATGAGTGTGTCGGGGGAGGCCCACGAATGCGATGGCTTGACTCCTGCGGGTATGAACGCGGTACGCAGATCGCCCGAGGCAATCACGGCGCCGCTCTTGAGATCGTGTCGAGCGACGACGACGGAAACTCCGGAGGTCGACGGCCTCAATGCGCCGAGGGCGAAGAGCATGGCGAGCCCCGCGAAGGCGGCGGCCAGAATGCGTCGATGAGTCAGGACAAAGTGGCGCAGGGTTGTCGCGGGGGAGGCATCCATGTCGGGACTGTATGCCCGATTGGACGCGCTCGCCCGTGGCTGTCCACAGGTCTCAGGCCATCATCCCCAGAACGGGTTCGGACTCGAGAAGGCCTTCGTCGCTGGGTGCAACGTGCTCGCCGAACACCCGCGTGACCTGGCGTGCCCGCAAGGCGAGATGGGCTTCTGCTGGACGGTCGTAACCATAGCGGTCTCGAGCCTCGGACGGTGTGACGACTTCGGGATTGGTCGGTGGGATCCCTAGCAGGATCGGAGCAACGACCGGCACGGTTCCTGGGGACAACAACTTGAGGCCGAGCAGTTCGACACGGGCGTTCCGGTGCGCGATCCAGAACGCGATCTTCATGATCGGCGTGACGAGGACGTCGGTCGTGCGTGTCTGTCTGAGCCCGGCCATTTTGCGCATCCATTGCGGCATCGTGGCGATCGTCGCCTTGCGCATTACCTGGTTGACGACCCAGCGGGCCGGCCGGAAGATCGCCGGGCTGGGCGGGAGCATGATGTCAGCGGTCAGCAGGTGGTCCATCGTTGCCTGAGCCGCCTCGCTGCCGGCGAGACGCGGACGCATTTCCTCGAAGTAGGCGCGAACACCTTCACGAGTTCGGGGGATGTCGGCAGGGTCACAGGTCTGGAGTTCTGCTGCGATCGCACATTCTTCCCAGTATCGGTTTTCCTCGGCCTGGGAGAGCTTGCCTGGGCCGTAGCGCTCGTAGGCATACAGGATCGAATGCCAAGCGGTCATCTGGATCCAGAGCTGAGACTGAGGGTCGTTGGCGTCATAGCGGTTTCCGCTCAGCGGTTCGATGCCAATCGCCTTGGAGTGAATCTTGACCAAGATGTCGGCGGCCTGCGAAGTCGAACGTGAATCGCCGAAGGCCACCAGCGCGAAGTAGCGAAGGGTTCGGTCATATCGCGTACGCGGGCGGTTGCGAATTGCCATGGTCTTGTCGACGGCGGCAATCAGGTTGGGGTCGAGTTCTTCAACCGTGACTGCACGCTGGAAACCGATCGTCAGAGAGGTGGGGTAGCTCCAGACCTTCCAAGTCACGGAATCGGGACCGAAGAATCCGTAGTCCTCATGGGGCTGAACCTGGTCGCGCACTTTTGGGGTCTTTTCGTTCATGTCCCTAAATTACTACACGACTGTAGTAATGTGAAGGTGTTCTCAAATTTCCTTCTCTGACAGGGTTGCGCAATGACCGCGGACACCAAGGCCCAGCGACGCCGACGGCCGTATGCCGCGAGGGTTTCAGCGGCCGAACGGCATGCGCAATTGCTCGATGCTGCCCTCGCTGTGATCGTGCGGGACGGCTACGACAAGGTCTCGATCGATGCCATCGCGCGCCAAGCCGGTGTGACTCGACCTGTTGTGTATGGCGTCTTCGAAAACTTGGGAGCCTTGCTCTCGGTCCTGCTCGACCGGCAGCAGGCGCGGGCCATGGAACAGCTGGGTCCGTTGCTGGCAACGGGGTTTGACGAAGGCGGTGAATCGATCGACCAGTTGCCGGCGGTGATTCGTGCCGTGGCGGAGGCCATCAAAGGCGATCCTGCGACCTGGCGGCCGATTCTGCTCGAGCCACGGGGCATGCCCCAAGTCGTGCGTGCCCGCATTTCAGGAGACCGTCAACTCGTCCGGGAAATCCTGGCGTCGATGATTGAGGCCGCCTTTTCAGGCGGCGATGTTGAACCCGATGTCGAGGTTCTCGCACATGCGCTTGTCGCGGTGCTCGAGCACTTCGCGCGAATTCTGCTTGAGGAGCCGGATCTCTTTGACGTCGATCGACTGGTGAGATCGGTCAAGGTCGTCCTTGACGCGATCCGGACCTGATGTGTCAGGCAGCCGAGCCGGCGTCCGAAGACTTCTTGGATTCGGTCTTGACCGGGGCAGGCTTGCTCTCCGAAGTCGATGGCTTGCTCTCTGATGAAGAGGGCGTGCTGGACGTGGTCGTCGAGCGGCTGTCGTTGCGATAGAAACCAGAGCCTTTGAATACCACGCCGACAGCATTGAAAACCTTGCGGAGTCGGCCGTTGCAATTGGGGCACACAGTCAAGGCGTCATCGGTGAAACTCTGCTGGACTTCCAGCGAGTCACCGCACTCGGTGCACTGATATTGATACGTGGGCACTGCGTACTCCTGCTCGATTTGCTTCGCGAGTCAAGGGTACAGTTGCCGCACCGTGACTGATCCTGTCCCTCTGGGAGTGCCGCGATGACCGAATGGTTACTCCTCGGCCTTTCGGTCGTCCTCATGCTGACCTGTGGCGTCTTCGTTGCGGCCGAACTCGCCCTCATCACCGTCGATCGCGCGAGCATCGAGCGGGCCGCCGCCGACGGCGACGCGAGGGCGAAGGGCACCCTGCGGGCAGTGCGCACGCTGTCCACGCAACTCAGTGGCGCCCAGCTCGGCATCACCATCACCAACCTGGCGATCGGTTTCCTGTCCGAGCCGGCCCTCGGTGCCCTGTTGCACGACCCGCTGCACGCTTTGGGCTTACGCGGTGGCGCGGTCAAAGCCACGTCGTATGCCCTTGCACTCATCCTGAGCACCTTCGTCACGATGCTCGTCGGTGAGCTCGTACCCAAGAACATCGCACTCGCCCTCCCGGTGCAGACAGCGGGCTTCACGCAGATTCCGCTGCGGTTCTTCACCACGGCGATGGCCTGGCCGATCCGTTTGCTCAACGGTTTCGCCAACGGAATCCTGCGATCGTTCGGGGTCGAGCCGCAAGAAGAACTGCGGTCGGCCCGGACGCCGATCGAGCTCAGCTCCCTTGTCCTGCGTTCCGCACGAGAAGGCGCGCTCGAGGGCCAGACAGCCGACCTCGTCGCACGCAGCATCGCATTCGGCGACCGCACCGCGGCGGACGTCCGCACGCCCCGCGTGCGGGTCACATTCCTGGAAGAGGACGACACCGCGTATGACGTCATCGAGGCGGCGAGGACTACAGGTCACTCGCGGTTCCCCGTCATCGGTGAGAGTCCCGATGACGTTGTCGGCATCGTGCACGTCAAGCAGGCGGTGAGTGTCCCGCCCGACCGTCGCCGGAATGTGCGGCTCTCCGATATCGCGGACCCTCCGACCACAGTCCCCGACAGCATCGAACTCGATCCGCTGCTCTCGCTGTTGCGCGAGCAAGGGATGCAGATGGCGATCGTCGTCGACGAATATGGCGGCACTGACGGCGTAGTCACGCTCGAAGACCTTGTTGAGGAGATCGTCGGCGACATCGCCGACGAACACGACCGTCTGTCGGCACGCAGCAGGCACCGTCGCGACGGCACCTGGTCCCTATCTGGACTGTTACGCCCCGATGAGGTTGAGGAGCAGACCGGAATCGCTCTCCCCGAACACGACGACTACGAAACGATCGCCGGACTGATCAATCAATACCTCGGCAGGCTCGCCGAACGGGGCGACGCCGTCAGCTTCTCACTCGATCAGACCCCCGAGATGGAAGACGACGACATCGATCCCGAAACCGTCCGACTGACGGTTGAGCGCATGGACGGGCGACGGATCGACCGGGTGTCCCTGACGGTCGAATCGCCTCCCGTCGAAGAGGACGGTGACGCGTCGTGAATCCCCTGACCTCACTGCTGCTGGCCTGCGTCCTCATCGTGCTCAACGCAGTGTTCGTCGGCGCCGAATTCGCCCTGATCTCGGCTCGTCGTACACAGATGGAACCGCGCGTCGCCGCGGGCTCACGCACGGCCCGCATGGCGCTGAAGGCGATGGAGAACATTGCCCCGGTCATGGCCGCCTGCCAGCTCGGCGTCACCGTATGTTCGCTGGGACTCGGCGCCGTCGGCGAACCGGCGATAGCCCATTTGCTCGACCCTGCCCTGAAATGGGCCTCGTTGCCCGAAGGGTTCATCCATCCGATCTCGTTCATCGTGTCGATGACCGTCGTCGTGATCGCGCACGTCGTTCTCGGCGAAATGGTGCCCAAAAACCTCTCACTTGTCGGCCCCGAACGTGCCGCACTCATCCTCGGTCCGGTCATGCTGGCCGTCGTCGCCGTGCTCAAGCCGTTCGTCGTCGTGCTCAACTGGATTGCCGTGCTGATCCTGCGCGTCTTTCGGGTGGAGCCCAAGGACGAGGTTGCTTCGACATTCAGTCATGACGAGGTAGCAGGGCTCGTCGAGGAATCTCGCCGCGAAGGCCTCCTTGACGATGACGAATACGGCCTGGTGTCGGGTGCGCTCGACTTCTATGCGGGAACTGTAGAGCAGGTGCTTTTGCCCAGAGCGGGACTCGTGACGATTCCTCCGAGCGCCACACCGGTGGATGTCGAAAGGGCCTGCGCAGTGACAGGGTTCTCGCGTTTTCCGGTGGTCGACGAAGCCGATGACATCACCGGCTATCTCCACATCAAGGATGTGCTCGAGACCGATGAAGACGCGCGCATGGACACCATTGCCGACAAATGGTTGCGGCCGCTGGCGACAGTCAGCAGCACATCCGGGCTTCACGAAGCGCTGCGCACGATGCAGTCACGGGGATCCCATATGGCTCGCGTCGCCGATGACAATGGCCAGATCATCGGTGTGATCATGCTTGAGGACGTACTCGAAGAGCTTGTCGGCGAAATCCGCGACTCCAAGAGGCGGACCTAGCCCGCCAAGGGGCAGAATGGCGCAATGCGTCGCTTCCTCACTTTTCTCGCTGTCATCCTTTCGGTTGTCCTGATCGCCGGGGCCATTTTGACCGTTGTGACTGTGCGGAAGCCCTTCCCGGACACATCGGGACAAGTGACGCTCAGCGGCATCCACAACAGCGTTGACATCCGCCGCGACGACAAGGGCATACCGCAGATCTACGCCGATGATCCTGAAGACCTCTTTTTTGCCCAGGGCTACGCGCACGCCCAGGATCGCTTTTTCGAAATGGATTTCCGCCGCCATGTGACGGCTGGACGCCTCGCGGAGCTGTTCGGCAAGGACGCACTGGACACGGACAAGTTCGTTCGGACGCTGGGATGGAGACGAGTCGCCAAGCAGGAACTGGCCAAGCTCGATGACAAGACCAGACGCCTTCTCCAAGCCTATTCGCGTGGCGTCAACGAATACATCGAGGGCAAGGCTGCCGGCAAACTTTCGCTCGAGTATTCGGTGTTGTCGCTCACCGGTTCCGACTACCGCCCGGCACCGTGGAGCCCCGTCGATTCGCTCGCCTGGATCAAGGCAATGGCCTGGGACCTCAACAGCAACATGAGCGACGAGATCGGTCGAACCCTCGACACCAAGCGGCTGACGCCATCACAGGTCGAAGAACTGCATCCACCCCAACCGAAGGCGAATCCAACG
>JBDSQP010000208.1:0-5256 GCA_039929755.1 Aeromicrobium sp.
GCTCGAGAGGCCCGCGATCAGGAAAATGCCCGACATGATCGGAGCGATCTTCTGCACCCCCCCGAAGTCGGAGATCTTCGCCGAGCCACGGCGGGCGATCATCATGCCGGTGACGAGGAACAGCGCAGCCGTCGACAAGCCGTGGTTGAACATGTAGAGCGTCGAGCCGACCGTCGAGGTGGTCGTGAACACGAAGATGCCCAGGATGATGAAGCCGAAGTGCGACACGGAGGTGAACGCGATCAGGCGGCGGATGTCGTCCTGGCCGATCGCCAACAGCGCGCCATACAGAATGCTGATCACCGCGAGTGTGATCACGACTGGGCTGGCCCAATCGGAGGCGTTGGGGAACAGTCCGAGGCAGAAACGGATCATGCCGAACGTGCCGATCTTGTCGATCACGCTGACCATGAGGACCGAGGTTGCCGGCGTGCCCGAAGCTGCCGCGTCGGGCAGCCACGTGTGCAGCGGCCACAGCGGGGCCTTGATCGCGAAGGCGATGAAGAAACCGAGGAAGAGCATGCGCTCGGCGTTGGTGCCCATGTGAATGTTCTGGAGTTCGGACAGCAGGTACGTCGGGTGCCCCGCGCGGGACGAGACGACATACAGGCCGACGATCGAGGCGAGCATGAGCAAGCCACCGACGAGGTTGTAGATCAGGAACTTGACCGCTGCATAGCCGCGACCGGGGCCGCCGAATGAGCCGATCAGGAAGTAGAGCGGGATGAGTGTTGCCTCGAACAGCACATAGAAGAGGAACACGTCGGTCGCCGAGAACACCGCAATGGCGAGGCCCTCGAGCCCGAGCATCCACGCCAAGTAGGCGTTGTAGTCGCGCTCGCTCGGGAGACGATCGCCCCAGGCGGCAAGGATCACGATCGGCGTGAGCACCGTCGTCAGCAAGATCAGCGTGACGCCGATGCCGTTGACGCCGAGGGAATAGTAGGCACCGAAGGGCTTGATCCACTGGTGTTGCTCGACCAGTTGATAGCCGGTCGCCTTGACGTCGTACTGCGCCATCATCAGGCACGAGATCGCCAACGTGATGAGCGAGACGCCCAATGCGACGTACTTCGACACGTCCGTTCGCGGAAGCACCACGAGAAGGATTGCGCCGACGATCGGAGTCGCGGCAAGGATCGTCAGGATCATGCGAGGTTCACCGCCAGGAGTACGAGGACGACGAGGAGTGCCCCGCCGAAGATGCTGAGAGCATACGAACGGACAAAGCCGGTCTGAGTTTTGCGTAGTTGACCCGCACCTTCGCCGAGTCGATCGGCGAAGCCGGTGACGGATCCGTCAACCAGCGTTGCGTCGAGGTAGACGAGCGCCCGGGTGAGGTGTCGCATCGGGCGTACGACGAACGAATCGTTGAAGGCATCGCCGTAAAGGTCACGGCGGCCGGCCCGGGTGAAGAACGAGACCGAACTGTCGGCCGGCGTCTCCCCCGCGATCGGTTCGCGCAGGTAGAGGGCCCAGGCCGTCGCGACACCGATAGCGACGACTGCGAGGACGACCATTGAGAGCAGGAGTGCCGGCATTGGCAACTCCTCGTGCGGGGCCTCGCCGACGACCGGCGCGAGCCACTCCTCGATCCAGCCGCCGATGGCAAGCGCACCGCCGAGAAGGGACCCCGCCGCGAGAACGACGAGCGGCCACGTCATGACTCTGGCGGACTCGTGCGGGTGTGTGTCCTTGAGCCAGCGCTTGTCACTGATGAAGGTCATGATCATGAGGCGCGTCATGTAGAAAGCGGTGACACCGGCGCCGAGCAGGGCACCGAGACCGACCCAGGTGTTGTGCGCGAACGCCGTCTCGATGATCTTGTCCTTGGAGAAGAACCCCGCGAATCCAGGGAAGCCGATGATCGCGAGATAGCCGAAGGCAAAGGTCAGGAAGGTGACCGGCATGACCTTGCGCAAGGCGCCGTAGTGGCGCATGTTGACGTCGTCATTCATACCGTGCATGACCGAACCGGCGCCGAGGAACATGTTGGCCTTGAAGAAGCCGTGCGTGATCAGGTGGAAGATCGCGAAGGCATAACCGGCGGGGCCGAGGCCCGCGGCAAGCATCATGTAGCCGATCTGGCTCATCGTCGAACCGGCGAGCGCTTTCTTGATGTCGTCCTTGGCGCAACCGATATAGGCGCCGAACAACAGGGTGACGAGCCCGACTGCGATGACCGCGTTGCGGGCCGTCTCGGAGAGGTCGAAGATCGCACTCGAACGCACGATGAGGTAGACACCGGCGGTGACCATGGTTGCCGCGTGGATGAGGGCCGACACCGGAGTGGGGCCCTCCATCGCATCGAGCAACCAGCTCTGCAGCGGCACCTGCGCGGATTTGCCGCATGCGCCGAGGAGCAACAGCAGACCGAGGGCCGTGGCGACCTTGCCCGAAGCGCCGCCGATGCTGGAGTTGACTCCGGCGATCGTCGTCGTACCGAACTGGGAGAACATCACAAAGATCGCGAGCGCCATGCCGAGGTCGCCGACGCGGTTGACCACGAATGCTTTCTTGGCCGCGGCCGCTGCCGTCTCCTTGTGTTGCCAGAACCCGATCAGCAAGTATGACGCCAGGCCGACGCCTTCCCAGCCGAGGAACAACACGAGGTAGTCGGCGGCAAGAACCAGCGTGAGCATCGCTGCGATGAACAGGTTGAGGAAGGCGAAGAAGCGCCGCCGGCGTTCGTCGTGCTCCATATAGCCGATCGAGTAGATATGGATCAGCGTGCCGACACCGGTGATCAGCAGGACGAACAACGCCGAAAGTTGGTCATAGGTGAAGGACATGTCGACGTGGAAGGCACCGGCATTGATCCAGGTGTAGAGCGTTGTGGTGACCGAGCGATCGGCCTCGTCGCGGCCGAGCAAAGCGATGAAGAAGATCACGCCGAAGACGAAGGAGGCGCCGGAAGCGGCGGTCGCGATCAGGTGTCCGAAGCGGTCCGATTCCTTGCCCCAGACGAGGAGCAGGCCGGCGCTCAGCAGTGGAATGGCGATGGGGAGCCACATCAGGTCAAACATGAGTCTCCCTTAGAACTTCAGCAGGTTCGCCTCGTCGACCGAAGCCGAACGACGCGTGCGATAGATGGACACGATGATGGCGAGACCGACGACGACTTCGGCGGCGGCCACGACCATGACGAAGAACGCTGCGACCTGTCCGTCGAGATTGCCGTGTTGCCTCGAGAAACTCACGAACGCGAGGTTGGTCGCGTTGAGCATGAGTTCGATGCACATGAAGATCACGATGGCATTGCGGCGGACAAGGACTCCGGTCGCACCGATCGTGAACAGGATCAGCGACAAGGTGATGTATTCGGTCACTTGCCGTCACCTTCTCCCTCTTCGAGCTGTTTGGAGATCTGGTCGACATCCTGTGAGAACTCGTCCCGGACCTGGCCGCGAGAAGCGATGCTGGACGAGATCGAAAGCTCTGACGGCGTGCCATCGGGCAATAGGGCCGGGGTGTCGACGGCGTTGTGGCGGGCATAGACACCGGGTGTCGGTAGCGGCCCGGGATGCCTGCCGGTTTCGGCGTATGCGCGCATACGTTGCGTCGAGATCTCGGCCTGTGTGAGGCGTACGTCGAGCCGCTCACGATGGGCCAGCACCATGGCACCGAGGGCGGCGGTGATCAGCAAAGCGCTGGTGAACTCGAAGGCCAGAACGTATTTGCCGAACAAAAGGTTGGCCAGGCCGTAGGTGTTGCCGTTGGCGTTGGCACCGCTCAATCCGGCTGTTGCGCCGGTGATGGTCTGGCCGACCGCGGTCACGACGGTGATGCCGAAGAGAAGGCCAACGACCGTTGCCGCCAAGCGCTGGCCCTTGATCGTCTCGACGATCGAGTCATTGGTATCGACGCCGACGAGCATAAGAACGAAGAGGAACAGCATCATGATCGCGCCGGTGTAGACGATGATCTGCACGGCGAAGAGGAACGGCGCGCCCTGCACGGCATACAGGACGGCGAGCGAAATCATGACGACCGCGAGCATGAGAGCGGCGTGTACGGCCTTGCGGGCGAACACCACGCCGAGGGCGGCGATCACCATGAGCGGAGCGAGGATCCAGAAGGCGGTCACTCTTTGCCTCCGCTGGTGGTCTCAACGATCGGCAGCTGCTTGCCGCGGTAGTAGTCCTGGTGGTCGTCGCTGATCATCATTTCGTGCGGCGGTTGGACCATGCCGGGCAGCAGCGGCGCAAGCAGGTCCGACTTTTCGTAGATCAGGGATTCGCGCGTCGTGTCGGCGAGTTCGTACTCATTGGTCATCGTGAGCGCACGCGTCGGGCAGGCCTCGATGCAGAGTCCGCAGAGGATGCAGCGCAGGTAGTTGATCTGGTAGACGCGGCCATAGCGTTCGCCGGGGCTGAAGCGCTCGTCATCTGTGTTGGAGGCGCCTTCGACATAGATCGCGTCTGCGGGGCAGGCCCACGCACACAACTCGCAGCCGATGCACTTCTCGAGTCCGTCCGGCCAGCGGTTGAGCTGGTGCCTACCGTGGAAGCGCGGGGCGGTCGGAACCTTTTCGAACGGGTACTGCTCGGTGACCGTTTTGCGGAACATCGTGCGGAACGTGACGCCGAAGCCGGCGATCGGATCCCACAGGGCTTCCTTGATCGGGCCGCTCTGTTTTGGACCGTACCGTGGCTGGTCAGACATGGTCGTCCGCCTTCTTTTCGCTGATCTTCTGGCCGGGCAACGGTGGGACGGGGTAGCCGCCCGCGAACGCGTCGAACTCCGGTTCGGGTTCGTGGTGCTCGTGCTTTTCGGGGAGGAAGAAGCTCGCGAGGAACACGACTCCAATGGCGATCGCCATGTAGAGGAGGAATTGCTGGTCCAGCGAGCCTTCGCTCTTGGCCTTGCGGATCACGGCGACGGCCATCGTCCAGATGAGGGCGAATGGGATGAGGACTTTCCATCCGAACGTCATGAACTGGTCGTAGCGCAGTCGCGGGAGCGTGCCGCGCAACCATACGAACATGAAGATGAAGCCCAGCGTCTTGCCGAGGAACCACAGCACCGGCCAGTAGCCGTGATTGGCGCCGTCCCAGACGTGCGAGATGCCGAACGGGGCACGCCAACCGCCGAGGAACATCGTTGTCGCGAGGGCCGAGACCGTGACCATGTTGACGTATTCGGCGAGGAAGAACAGCGCGAACTTGAGCGAGGAGTATTCGGTGTGGAAGCCGCCGACGAGTTCGCCCTCGGCCTCGGGAAGGTCGAAGGGTGCGCGGTTGGTCTCGCCGACCA
>JBDSQP010000209.1:0-2971 GCA_039929755.1 Aeromicrobium sp.
CGTTCGGCCGCTGGCCTGTAGAGCTGCTGATGCCAGGCCACGCCGATTTCTTCGAGAGGTACGAAGTCAAAGAGGAGATCTGCCAGTTCTTCCTCGTTGCCGATGATCGCAACAATGTCTTCGATCAGTTGGTTTGGGTAGTCGGCGCGCGCACCGCGCCTTCCGTACGCGTGCAGTGACGACGGCTCGTACTCTTTGCCCTGTAGTGCCAATTGTCTGAGCGCGGCCCACCGCTGGCGATGCTTCTGTTTGTACGGCAGCACTCGAGGATCATCATCTCGAACCTTGTCCTCATCGCTAACCCTGGTCGGGAGACCAGACGTCTGGTCAAGCCGAGGAAGAAAAAGATAGCCAAGAATGGCCTCCCGAAACGAACGGCGAACGCTCAAGTCCTCCCACTGTTCGCCGGTTTGCGGTCGGGATTCCCGGCGATCGGCGTGCCACAGGACGGCTCGCACGAAGCCTTCGAGGTGGCGTCTCTGAATACTGGTTTCTGGTAAAAGCCATCGGCTAATGAGAGCGCCGAGCCCGGGGCAGTCCTGGGGCGAGAGGGCCTTGCCTCTGGTGAACAGCGCACGAACATCGGTCGCCCATGGTTCGTCGGCGCTGCCGGCATCACGCGCAGAATCATCGGTCACTCCTCTCATGATAGTCGCCGTAACCACCCAGAAAACAATTTGTAAGTGTTGTCAAACCCGCAACGAAGCCGACCTCTGTTGGCTCCCTTCGATCGACCCAATACGTGTTGCAATCTCGATACGGACCTGTCATACCGAAGGCGGGGATTGGCCTATTGAAGGAGGTCAATCATGCAAGACTCATCGCTCATTTCAAACGCGATTCTGGACTTTGAGCAATTCGTTCAAGATCCGGGTCGGACCGCAAGGCACCCACACGTCATGGGCTTCGGCGTCTCATTCACATCCCGAATGAACGACTTCCCGGTGGTTGAAGACCCCGTGAAGAACCTGCGGTATGTGACGGACTGGCTCCATTTGTGGCAGCTGGTTGGCCACGCAGCGGAAGCGACCTGTCGCGACTTCAGCATCTACATGCAAGTCGTCGCGATTGTCTTCGCGGACCCGTCGGACGTCATGGGTAACAGACCGATCGAAGGTCTGATACCTCCAGTGCCGGCCGCTTCCAATGACAGGGTTTCGGTGCGCTCGGCCAGATATCTCTTGCCAAGCGCACTCACACAGCAGATGTTTACCTACTGTTCGCAGCCATTGTCGGGTGAGAGGAGGAAACAGCTAACCACTAGCTTCCTCCAAGAGCCCTTCTCGTGCCGCACTAAGTTCCTGTAGACGGAACTGTCCTTACCCACCATCCAATCCCCAGCCCCGGTCGCACACGACCGGGGCACTTTCTTTTCCGTGCGTGCCTGCGCGTTCCAGTTTCTGTTCCAGTTCCAGATCGACTACTGAAAAAGACTGTCCTAACGTCGAAGACAACGACTTGCGAAGCAAGTGTCAGCACAACAAGAGCGATCCGCGACTACGCCAGAAAGTTGCTCTTCGTCACCACCGAATCGAAAGAGTGAGGCGTCCGCCATGACCACTACCTACACTGCCGATGGCTGGACCGGTAAACGATTCCCCGTCTACCTAACGACGTCTCGAACTCGCCAGACGTTTCTGCGCGTGACAAATACCAACGGTCATGCTCCTACTTGCATGGACGAGATTGAGGCCGCTCGCCAGTATGCGACTTGGCTCGTCACGGCTGCAGCAAAGGTCTACGCCAAGCAATACGGCGTCGACTGGGTCTTTAGTTCGATGTCTGCAACCGATGAGCTGGACGAATCGCGTGCCCTCGCCACGACTTGCCAGCGTGAAGGTACTTACTTTCCGGTAAGCGACGCCAATATCGATGATCACATTTTCCTCACCGATGAAGCCGAAGGTTCGTATCAGTTCTGGCGAGCGATGGTGCGCAATGCGTCGTCGGTGCCATTTGGTCCTGTGGGCGAGTGCTTGCTTTCACTCCTTTTCCTTGACCGACTCCTTGGCGAGGTGATTTTGAAGGAGTCGACGATCTACCGCTTGATGGAGGCCAATTTCTGGGCCGATCACTTTCGAGTCGAATCGGGCCGAGACGTCCGCGATCGACTGGGCTTCGCCATCAATTTTCTGGCCAACGGACCAGCGCTCGCTGTTGCGGAGGAGTTCGAGTACTCGCCGAGTCAGCGCATCGTCCACACGATCACCACCCACTAGAAGAAGGAGAACATGATGAGCAATCTCATCCCCCGTAACACCAGCACGCTAGCCTCGACCGCGGTGCCGGACGGCTTTACTCGCCACGAAGGCAAAGCTTTGGCTCGCCAGCAGAATGCTGAGGTCGCTCGAGGCCTTGTTGTTGGCACTCGTATGCAGGCGGCAGGCTTTGTGGCGAACCTTGCTATGCAGGCAACCGCAAGCCTGAGCCGGGAGGCGCGTTTTCTCGCCGACGGCGACGAACGTACCGGTGAGCGACTGAATGCCATCGTGGATGGCTACGCCATGCTCGCCGTCAACGAACTCAATCGATTCCGTTTCTAACTCATGGCGAACGAGACAATGCACGAGACGAAAGATGCAGCGGAGGGTGCGTGCAGTTGGTCCCCGCAAGTTGGCGCCGACAAATGTGTCGAAGACGTGGTGCTGCGCCGGGTCAATGAGATCGTGCTGGACGCCGCCGAGGCGATCCACCAGATCGCTGAGCAACACCGTGACGGCCATCCACAAACGAGTGCGCATGTTCAGGGGTTGGCCGAAACATTGGCTGGGTCGACTATCGACTGGATTCGTCGGTGGCCGTCATGAATGTGCTCAACTCCGTCGCGTGGATTATCTTGTTTGTCATCTGCGTGTTCGTCGTCGTCCTCGGCGTGATCGACACAACTCGCGACATGGTGGCGATGGTGCGAAAACATCGTGATGCACGCGAGGCCACGGCGCGCGAGAGGGCCCGTATCGAGGCTGAGGGC
>JBDSQP010000210.1:0-1882 GCA_039929755.1 Aeromicrobium sp.
AGGCTCAGGGCGAATCGGTCAACGAGTTCCTGCTGGACCTGGTCAACAGGGAGTTCGGCCCGCCCACGATGTGGTGAAACGTCTGTGTCAGAAAAATGACGAAGAACTACTGATGAGTAGGGCTGCCGACCGCACAAACATGAGGCTATCCTCGTATTGAGAGCCTTTAGGGAGTGCGCCATGGATGAAGCATCATTCGAGATCGATCAGCAAGAACTCGTCGAATCGGCCCGGAAATTTCCGGCCCATCGCCACACGGTGCCGGTCGCGCATCCAAGCGCTGACGTGAGCTACATCCGTACGGCGCCCAGCGCAGAGTTCGGCCAGCATGCCTGGGATGAATGCGGTCACCTCTAAACGCTGGCGAATCTTGACAAGTAAGTATCTAGACAAATAAGGATCGGGGCATGACAAAGGGCCGGAGGCAATGCCTCCGGCCCTTCTCAGTCTAAAAATCAGACGGGGCGAATGTTCGCTGCCTGCAGGCCCTTCTGGCCCTGCTCGACGTCGTATTCGACCTTCTGGTTCTCATCGAGCGAACGGAAGCCGTTCGACTGGATCGCCGAGAAGTGAGCGAATACGTCTTCGCTGCCGTCGTCCGGAGCGATGAAGCCGAAGCCCTTGTCAGCGTTAAACCACTTAACTGTTCCTGTTGCCATTGTTCTATTTCCTTCAGTTTCGAATCATTCGCTCATGGTTTTCATGAGCGACCGTCACGGTGTTAGTCCGTATTTCCGATTGGATCGCACACCCCCAGTGACGGGGATCGAGCTGGTCAAACGATGTAATAGGCACTGCAACTTCTTGACCAAGACTAGTGCAGGTGCGGCGAATAGCAAGCATCGCCGCGTAACAGGCTTATGAACTCGAGGCAAATTGCCCTAGTTGACGGTCCCGAAGACCTGCGAAACCCACCATGTGCCGTCCGAATCCTTGACCGCGCCGACATATTTGTCACTCGTGTAGCCGTAGGCGATGTTCTCACCGATCATCCGCAGTTTGCAGGCGCTAGAGCTTTTGGGCATCACTCATCTTGCGTGCCTGCTTCTCGGCGTAACTGTCGACACAGCTCTGTGCGGTAACCAGTTTCAGATCCCGGGCCGTGGCAAAACTGGCTCTTTCGGATCAGTAGATGCTAGTTCTATATAACTATTTGTCTCACATGACAAGACTGTTGCTTTCCCTGAGAAAACCCTAAGTTTGGCCACGGTGTGTCGCGCTGTTGCCCTACAGGGCGTGCGTCTCGCCGGCCGGACAAACCCGTTCGGTCAATATCTATAACGGGGGAAAGAATGAGACGTGTCACCTCTGGCCTAGTCGGCCTTGGACTCGTCGCCGCTTTTGGATTCGCAGCCGCGACTCCAAGTTCGGCGTCTTCGGCGCCGCCAGTAAATGGCGCCGACAGTGTGACGAAGAAGCATGATGAGCTGCCCAACCCGCTTGAAGACAAGCGACGGGCCCTTCGCGAGCAGGCAATTACATCCGTTATCAACGGTGACGCCAAGCCGGTGCAAAAGAACGGCAGCACGGTCGTCAAGGTCGGTTCGGGATTCAGCCCTGCCGATGCCGCGGCGCAAAACAACACCAGTTCCCGCAAAGGCATCGCAAAGCAACAGCAAAAAGCGACGCAGAGTCAGTACGTCGAGTTGAAGCAGGAGCGCGCGGACAAAATCTTCGTGATCCTTGCCGAATTCGGCAACACGCGCCATCCCGATTTCCCCGATGGCGACACGGATCCGAGCAAGCCGGGGCCGACGACATTCGAGGGACCGCTTCACAACCAGATCCCCGCGCCGGACCCTACCAAGGACAATTCGACGGTATGGCAGAGCGACTTCAACAAGAAGCATTTCAAGGATCTGTACTTCGGCCAGGGCAAGGG
>JBDSQP010000211.1:0-12981 GCA_039929755.1 Aeromicrobium sp.
GCACCGTCCATGGTCTCGACGAGGGTCACGAGCGGGTGATTCGCTTCGGTGAGGATGCGACGACCCTCCTCAACAGCGTTGCCGTCAAGTCGTACGACGAGCGGCTTGGTGGCCTCTTCGCCAAGGATCTCGAGGGCTCCGACGATGCCGTTGGCGACCGCGTCACACGACGTGATGCCGCCAAACACGTTGACGAACACGCTTTTGACCTGGCTGTCATTGAGGATGACGTCGAGACCGTCGGCCATGACCTGAGCCGAAGCTCCGCCGCCGATGTCGAGGAAGTTGGCCGGCTTGACCCCACCGTGTGCTTCGCCCGCATAGGCCACAACATCGAGGGTCGACATGACTAGTCCAGCACCGTTGCCGATGATGCCCACTGCGCCGTCGAGCTTGACGTAGTTGAGGCCCTTGGCCTTGGCCTTGGCCTCGAGCGGGTCGGCAGCAGCCTTGTCCTCGAATGCGGCGTGGTCTTCGTGACGGAACTCGGCGTTCTCATCGAGCGAGACCTTGCCGTCGAGGGCTTCCAATGTGCCGTCGGAAAGACGGGCAAGCGGGTTGACCTCAACGAGCGTGGCGTCTTCCTTGACGAAGACATCCCACAGACGCTGGACGAGGTTGACTGCCTGATCGACAAGTTCGGCCGGGAACTTTGCGTCGGCGACGATCTCTCGGGCCTTCGCCTCGTCGACACCTGTCAGCGGGTCGATCGAGATCTTGCGCACCGCGTCGGGGTTGGTCTTGGCAACCTCTTCGATCTCCACGCCACCTTCGACACTGGCGATGCACAGATAGCTGCGGTTCGAACGATCGAGCAGATACGAGAAGTAGTACTCCTCGACAATGTCAGCCGCCGGTGCAATGAGCACCCGGTTGACTGTGAGGCCCTTGATCTCCATTCCGAGGATGGCTTCGGCGTGCGCCTTGGCTTCATCGGGAGTCTTGGCCAGCTTGACGCCACCGGCCTTACCGCGGCCTCCGGCTTTGACCTGGGCCTTGACGACAACGACGCCAAGCTGCTCTGCAGCGGCTTTCGCTTCGTCTGGGGTATTGGCGACGATTCCCAGTGTCACTGGTACGTCGTGCTTGGCGAAGAGTTCCTTCGCCTGGTATTCCATCAAATCCACGGTGATGCCCGTCCTTTGTTGAAGTCCGATACGCTCCGTACGGCCTTTGGACTCTATCTGTTGGCCTGTTTTAATGCTTCATTAGGTTCATCACAGTCCCCGAGGAATGCCCATGACAGAACAGATGGTTGCCTCTTCCGGCGTGCACCTGAGCGTCAAGAGCAGCGGCCATCTCGCCGGTCCAACTGTCATTCTCGTTCACGGCTTCCCGGACAACCAGTCCGTGTGGGATCGAATTGTTCCCTTGCTCGAGCCGCATTTCCACGTCGTGACATATGACGTCCGAGGCTCCGGCAGCTCCTCTGCACCAGATTCCCGCAAGGGCTACGCGATCGGCCGATTGATCGATGATCTGGTCGCGGTCATCGATCGGGTCCGTCCTGACGGCGCGCCGGTACACCTCGTTGGACATGACTGGGGCTCGATCCAGTTGTGGCCGGCCGTTCTGCGCGAAGGTGAGGACGCCCGACTCTCGGGTCGGATCGCTTCATTCACTTCGATCAGCGGTCCGGGTCCCGAACAGATAGGCGAGTTCTTTAGAACTTCGGCGCGTCAGTTCGCGATAGGCCGCATCGTTCGCCAACTCGCGCATTCCTGGTACATCGGCATCTTTCAACTGCCGGCGCTCCCCGAGTTCGCGTTTCGCCGATTGACCAAGCGACTCAGGGCTCAACTCATACGCAAACAAGGACTCGGTTCTGACGCTCACTGGTCACCAACCCTCGAGCGAGATGGCGCGAACGGCGTCAATCTCTACCGGGCCAACCGGGTCTCGTTCGCTCGCCGAACGACAAAGGTCCCGGTGCACCTCATCGTGGCGACCAAGGACGACTTCGTGACGCTGCCGCTTCTTGACGTGATCCCGGCCGTCGCTCCGGATCTGAGGCGCACAGACATCGTGGCGGGGCATTGGCTGATTCGCACACATCCCGAAGTCATCGCCGAATTGATCACGACGTTCGTCGAAGGGCACAGCGCCTAGTAGCGCTAGACCGCAGACGTATCGGGGACCGACTGTTCGACCCATTCGGCGATCTCGCTGGTCGTCGCGCCGGGTGTGAATATCTTGGCAACGCCGAGTTCGGCAAGGGCGGGCAAATCTTCTTCGGGAATGATCCCACCGCCGAACACGACGATGTCGTCGGCATCGCGTTCGTGAAGCAATTGGGACAAAGCCCTGAATTGCGTCATGTGGGCACCAGAAAGAACAGAAAGACCGATTGCATCGGCATCCTCGGCAATCGCCGTCTGGACGATCTGTTCAGGAGTTTGGTGGAGGCCTGTGTAGATCACCTCATGACCGGCGTCACGGAGCGCTCGAGCCACGATTTTGGCGCCGCGATCATGACCATCGAGTCCGGGTTTTGCCACCACTATGCGTCGACCTGCCATACGTCCGATTGTGGCATGACGTTTGTGGCATGGGTCACGTTCGGCGGGTGAGTGTTGTCACTGCCACGCCCACATCTAGGCATAAACGCAGTTGGGGCTACCTTAGATTGTGGATTTTGGTTCGTACTCGGGAACAAAGTCCTATAGGCTCCTGAGGGTCCGAACAGACAACCGGAGGTCTAACGCGTGAGTTCACCTGCGCCCAAACGCCGGCTAGACGTGAGTCATTCATCCCCAACCCGGGCGACTGGCAAGCGTGTGGCGACTCGTAAGCGACGGATGAAACGTCGACTTCTTCCCAGCCCCGCGATGGCAGGCGTACTCGCCCTGATCGTGGCCGGCTTCGGCTCAGTAGCAATTTCTTCCCGAACCGATTCCAGCAACATGGCAGCGAAGTACCAGACCATCTCTGCCGATTACACGGGCAGTGACTCCAGTTCAGACGGCAATTCAAGCATTAATGTCAGCCGCGATTTCGACCGCAAGGCACTCAGCAGGCAGACCAAGTCGCAGGCCGACCAGCAGCAGAAGGCGCTCGCTGAGCTCGCCTCAAAGGCTCAGGATCGCGCGAAGGAAATCAAGCTCAATCAGTGGGTTCTCCCCGTTGCGGGCTACCACCTCACAGCCCGATTCGGTCAGCGCAGTTCGCTGTGGTCGACCGTCCACACGGGCCTGGACTTTGCCGGACCTGCTGGCACCACAATCGTTTCCGTCGCCGCCGGCACGGTTAAATCGACGGGCTACGAAGGCGCATACGGCAACCGCACCATCGTCACCCTCCTCGACGGCACGGACATCTGGTATTGCCACCAGAGTCGCTTCGCTACCTCGCCCGGCGACAAGGTCGATCCGGGACAGGTCATCGGTTATACCGGTGCCACCGGAAACGTGACCGGTCCGCACCTTCACCTCGAAGTTCACCCCAACGGTGGCGGTCCTGTGGATCCCTACCCGGCGCTCGTCGCACACGGCGTCAATCCGTAACGACAGCCTTTCACTCGCTCTGCAATTTTCGGTCTACAGCTTTTCGACGGGCGCGTAGCGAAGCAGCAGTCGCTTGACCCCGGCAGAGCCGAAGTCGACCGAGGCAACCGACTTTTCTCCGACGCCGTCGACGGCGACAACGGTGCCCATACCGAAGCTGTCATGGACGACACGATCCCCGGGCGCGAGTGAGACGACTTCGCGCGAGCGTTTGGCCCTCGCCGAGACGTTGGCCGACCTGAATGTCTGTTGCACCTGACGCGTGGTGACGGGCGAGGAGAACGACGGCATACCCACTCGCCTCCAGTCCATGAGGTTGTCCGGGATCTCTTCAAGGAACCGGGACGGTGGATTGTGTGAGGGCGCACCCCAAGCCGAGCGCACAGTCGCGCGCGTGACGTAGAGGCGCGAGCGGGCACGTGTGACGCCGACATAGGCGAGTCGGCGTTCTTCTTCCAGTTCTTTAGGATCGGTCATCGCGCGCATGTGCGGGAAGAGGCCGTCCTCCATGCCCGTGAGGAACACAACCGGGAACTCCAGCCCCTTGGCCGTATGAAGGGTCATGAGCGTGACAACGCCGTCGGCCCCATCGGGGATCGAGTCTGCATCGGCAACGAGGGCGACACGCTCGAGGAAGGCGGCGAGGGATCCGGGCTCGAAGGCATCGACGTCGGCGAATACCGCGTCATTCTGGGGCAGCGCGTCATTCGGTTCTTCATCGATCACGACATCTTCATCGACGGTGCCGGCGTCGACCACGAACTCGCGGGCGACTGCGACAAGTTCGGCGAGGTTCTCGACCCGCGTCTCATCCTGCGGATCGGTGCTGCTTTCGAGTTCGGCGAGATAGCCGCTACGAGTCAGCGCGGCCTCCATGACTGCATCGGCTGGATCACCCGACGCGGCAAGGGCATGGAGCTCGGTCATGACCTCGACGAAACTGTTGATCGCGTTGAGGGACCTCGTGGCGAGGTCCGGGGACTCCTCGGCCCTGGTGAGGGCTTCCCAGAAGCTGATGCTGTGGCGCATCGCCAATGCGTCGATGGCAGCTTCGGCACGATCGCCGATGCCTCGTTTGGGCACGTTGATGATGCGGCGCAGGGAGACGGCGTCTGCGGGGTTGACGAGCGCGCGTACGTAGGCGAGGGCGTCCTTGATTTCCTTGCGTTCGTAGAAGCGAACACCGCCAACGACTTTGTAGGGCAAGCCGACACGGATGAAGACTTCTTCGAAAACACGGCTCTGAGCGTTGGTGCGATAGAAGATCGCCACGTCGCTGGATTTGGTCGCGCCGTCCTCGGACAGCTTGTCGATCTCGTCGGCAACGAACTGCGCCTCATCGCGTTCGTCATCGGCGACGTAGCCGACGACCTTTTCGCCGTCGCCTTCCTGTGACCAGAGTTTCTTGTCCTTGCGGCCTTCGTTCTTGGAGATAACAGCGTTGGCGGCCGAAAGGATCGTCTGGGTCGAGCGGTAGTTCTGCTCAAGCAGGACCGTCTTAGCGTTGGGGAAGTCGACCTCGAACTCGAGGATGTTGCGGATGTTGGCGCCACGGAATGCATAGATCGACTGATCGGAATCGCCGACCACGAGCAGGTCCGAGTCGGGGTCATCGCAGAGTTCGCGGATGAGGGCATACTGCGCGTGGTTGGTGTCCTGGTATTCGTCGACGAGCACATGCCGAAAACGGCGACGGTAGATCTCGCGTACCTCCGGGAATGCCCGGAACAGGTGGACGGTGTTCATGATCAGGTCGTCGAAGTCCATCGCATTGGCCGAGGTCAACCGGCGCTGATAGATGGCGTAGGCCTCGGCGTAGACCTTTTCGGTCTCGTTGCCGGCCCGACCGGCGGCGGCTTCGTGGTCGAGGAGTTCGTTCTTGGCGTTGGACACCCAGTTGAGGATTGCCCGAGGGTTGTATCGCTTCGGATCGAGCTCCATCTCCCGACAAACGAGCGTCATCAATCGCTTGGAATCGGCAGAGTCGTAGATCGAGAATGATGAGGTGAAGCCGAACCGGGAAACCTCTTTGCGCAGGATCCGCACGCAGGCCGAGTGGAATGTAGAGACCCACATGAGTTTGGCACGGGGGCCGACGAGTTCGGCAACGCGTTCGCGCATCTCGGCGGCCGCCTTGTTGGTGAACGTGATCGCCAGAATCGAGCCCGGATGGGCATTTTGGGCGGCGATGAGCCAGGCGATTCGCCGTGTAAGGACGCGGGTCTTGCCAGACCCCGCACCGGCGACAACCAGGAGCGGCCCACCCTCGTGTCCTACAGCCGTCCTCTGAGCCTGGTTAAGCCCGCGCAGCAGGGTTTCGGGCGTCAGCCGTGTCTTGGAGGCGGGCGCGGCGGAGGGCACGGGAAACGGCAAAGTCATTGTGGGTCAAGACTACGGTTCGCTGGAGACACATTCCCAAGCAGCATTAGCCCCGGCAGGCTCAGGGCAGAATGAACGCATGAACCTGCTCACGGTCGATGTCACCAGCGTTGAGCCGCCCTTCGAGCAAGTGCGGCGTCAAATCGCCGAGGGCGTGGCAAAAGGCGCTCTTGCTCCAGGGCATAAATTGCCGACCGTGAGGCAACTCGCATCCGATCTCGGGCTCGCCAACAACACCATTGCGAGGGCCTATCGCGAGCTCGAAACCGATGGTGTCATCGAGACGCATGGGCGCAAGGGGACGTTCATCGCCAGCTCGAAACTCGGAAACCCGGATGCCGATGGGGCCGCGGACTCGTACGCACTGACTGCGAGGCGACTTGGGCTCTCGCTCGATGAAGCGATCCGTTTGGTGGAAAAGAATTGGTCCTCCTAGGGGCCGAATTCACTTCTATTGGCGAAGGCGGCCCGAGGCGCGTCGCCCATCGGGAATCAGCGGCGGCGGTGTCGATCGATAACTGTGACCTGTAGGCGTCTGCCACCTGATGTCGTCGCCTTCGGCCGTGACCATCCACCCTGGCAAATGTTTGAACGTGTGCGACCGCGTGCAGAGCCCCTGACCGTTTGAAGCCGTCGTCAAACCGCCTTCGGAATAGGCCTTGATGTGATCATGGGCACGAATCGGGCTCTCACACCCAGGCTGACGGCACCGCACGTCGCGGCCGGCAATGAACCGGGCAAGATGCCGGTCGAAGAGGCGGCGACGATTGTCCTGATCGACGAGGTGACCGTCGACGGGATCGATGAAGAGGCGCCGGATCCAACTCTTGTCGGCTTCGCTGATGAGGTCGTGCGCAAGCTCTGGCGGGATCGGGCCATAGCCGGAAAGTATCGCCGGCATCTCGTCGGCGTGCATGAGGCTGCCGACCGTCATCGCGAGCCCAATCTCGATGCCGACTCCGCAGGCAGTCTCGAGTCCTGTCACCCGCTGCACGAGGGTGTCGATCATGATCTGGCCCTTTGTGCGAATGTCGCCGTCGGCCAGCAACGCTGACGCAGTCTTCTTGAGGGCATTGAAGACGGCAACCATCTGCTCTGCAGGGCCGCGGACCTGAAGAACGGCGACTCCATCCTGATTCGGGAAAAGAGAAACGAAGCGGTCACGACGGTTGGCGACGGCACGTTCATAGGCAGCTTGCGAATCAATCGAGATGGTGATTGATCTGGCGAGGTCTGCCGCCTGGCGTTCCGTCATGCCGGTGAGTTGCGCCCCTACGCGACGATCGAACTTCGCGGCCTGGCCACCGTCGAGACCGGTGGCCTCGCGGACCACCGCGCGTGCTGCCGGCTCGCTAATGCCGCCCGAGGCGAAGATCTCTGCCACCCGAGGCAAACGGCCGAGTCCCACGGCAAACCCGTATTGATTGCCAGCAGCCGAAGGCGAAATGCAGCGGGCCATGGCTAACTCGCCGATGACCGAGAGCGAATGGTCTCCGCTACCCAGTTTGATCAGCCGGCGACGCTTGGCATCGAGCCGACTGATGGACGCGGCCTGGCCGGCCTGGGCTGCCCGAACGACGCGGTCAAACGCCACTATGGCATCGATTTCCTCGACACCCATCGGGTCCTCAACGGTCACATTTTCGAGCATGGTTCCACGCTATGGTCGACCACCGACAGTGTATTTGGTCGCCGTTTTGGGCTCGGTGTTAAGTTCGCGAAGGTCGCAAAACTTGAGGAGCAACCATGTCGCCTACGCTGTTCATCGTCCTGGCCGTTTCGGGAGCCTTGGTCCTGATGGGGCTGGTGCTCTCCGGATATGGCAGCACGGACCGCTCCCATCTGCCCCCGCCAAAGCTGCCCGGGCATGACTTCATCAAGGACAACCGGACCGACAAGGACAACTGACTATTCGGCCATCGTGTTGGGCTTGCGCCAGACCCGTTCAAAGGGAAGCCGCCAGGCACGCGGCGCAATGAGTTGATGGACCGAATTGGGTCCCCATGTTCCCGGATGGTACGGGCGCACGGGCGGCGGATCGTTCAACAAGGGCTCTGAAATCTCCCACAGGCGCTCGATGCCCTCGGCGGTCGTGAACAACGTACGTTCGCCGCGCATCGCATCGTGGATGAGCCGCTCGTATGCCTCAAGCACCTGGCCGGCCCTCTGGGTCTCATGCATCGCAAATTGCATGCTGAGCTTGTCGAGCCGCATACCTGTGCCCGGGCGCTTGCCGTAGAAAGACAGGGACATCTTGGAAGCATCGGCGAGGTCGAAGGTCAGATGGTCCGGCCCCGACATACCGACACCGGAGCCGGTCGGGAACATGCTCTTCGGCGGCTCACGGAACGCTATCGAGATGATCCGGGCCCCCTCGGCCATCTTTTTGCCAGTACGCAGGTAGAAGGGGACGCCGGCCCAGCGCCAATTGTCGATCTCGGCCTTGAGAGCGACAAAGGTTTCGGTCTCGGACTCCGGGGACACGCCCTGCTCGCCCCGATAGCCGTCATATTGGCCCCGCACGACGCTGGTGGGGTCGAGCGGAAGCATCGACCTGAAGACCTTGTTCTTCTCTTCACTGATCGAGTCCGAGTCGAGCGCCGTGGGCGGCTCCATCGCCATGAATGCGAGCACCTGGAACAAGTGGGTTACCACCATGTCCTTGAACGCCCCGGTGCCCTCATAGAATCCCGACCGCCCGGCAAGTGACAGAACTTCGGAAACGTCGATCTGCACATGGTCGATGAAATTGCGATTCCAGATCGGCTCGAACAGGCCGTTCGCGAAGCGGAACGCGAGGATGTTGAGGGCTGCTTCCTTGCCCAGGAAGTGATCGATACGGAAGATCTGGTCCTCGTCGAAAACCTCATGGATCTTCGAATTGAGCGACTTCGCGCTGGCCAGGTCTGTGCCGAACGGCTTCTCCATGATGATCCGCGAACGGGCGACCAGGTTCGCCGCATCGAGCGTATGAATAACGTCGAGCGCCGCCTTGGGCGGCACGCTGAGGTAGTGGAGACGTCTAGTCGTGCTGCCGAGCTCGGTCTCGAGGGCAGACGCAGCGACCGCCAACGCTTCGGGACCGGCCTTGACGTTGACATAACTCAACTTGGCGGCGAAGGCATTCCACAGGTCATCGCTGACGGGCCGCGTACTG
The DNA here is from genome assembly GCA_039929755.1 of Aeromicrobium sp. Lineage (GTDB taxonomy): Bacteria > Actinomycetota > Actinomycetes > Propionibacteriales > Nocardioidaceae > JACMOZ01. Next base: position 9,040 of record JBDSQP010000211.1, read on the forward strand.
AACTCCCGGCACGCAGCCTCGGCAAACTCGCGAAAACCATTGTCATCGAACTCATCGAGCGAGACGCCAATGATCCGGGACTCCGGCACAAGGCCCGACTGCAAAAGGTGCATGAGGCCAGGAAGCAATTTGCGCCTTGCGAGATCGCCGGTGGCGCCGAACAACACAATCAGGTGCGGATCATTCACCACTACAGACTAGGACGCATCCATTGCGAACAAATGAAATCTAGATGAGCCTTCGGTCATTCGCCCAACGCGTCAACTCGTGACGACTCGACAACTGCAGTTTGCGCAGCACGCTGGAGACATGGGTCTCAACGGTCTTGACCGAGATGAAGAGCTCCTTGGCGACTTCCTTGTAGGCGTAACCACGCGCGATGAGCCGCATCACTTCGCGCTCGCGCTCGGTCAGCCGGTCGAGGTCCTCATCGACCTGGGCAATCTCGATCGTTCCGGCGAAGGCATCCAGGACGAATCCGGCCAATCGTGGCGAAAACACCGCATCGCCGACGGCCACGCGGGCGATTGCGGCGAGGAGTTCGGGTCCGGAGATGTTCTTGGTGACATACCCGCGCGCTCCGGCCCTGATGATGCCGATGACGTCCTCCGCGGCGTCACTGACCGAGAGAGCAAGGAACTTTGTGTCCGGATGGCGTGTATGGAGTCGGCGGATGACTTCCATACCGCCCCCGCCGGGCATGTGGACATCGAGCAGGACCACATCGGGTTTGTGTTCGGTGATCGCCAGGATCGCTGATTCGACATCTTCGGCTTCTGCGACCACCTCGACCGTGCCACTGATCTCCGCACGGACACCCGTACGGAACATTGCATGGTCGTCGACGATCGCGACGCGCAAGATGCTCATACTGAACTCTCCTGGCTCTCGTGCTGGTGTTCGGAACTGTCGCGAAGGGGCAAGGACATCTTGACCTCTGTGCCCTCGCCGGGCGCGCTCTTGATGGTCGCGGTGCCGCCGTGTCGCTCGAGGCGTCCGACTATCGAACCCCGAACGCCCATCCTGTCGTCGGCAATCGTCTCGGTGTCGAAGCCGACGCCGCGGTCGCGCACGAACACGTCGGCGCGGCGATCTGCGACCTCGACGTAGACGTCAATCCGGTCGACCCGGGCGTGTTTGGCCGCATTGATCATCGCTTCGCGGGCAGCCTTGGCCAGTGCTGAGACGTCGGGGTTGAGGGCCGCGTCGCCAACGGCGATCACCTCGACCGGGGTCAGGTGATCGGCTTCGACGTCGGCGGCGGTCGCCTTGAGCACGGCGACGAGTGAGTCGCCGTTTTCGTTCTCATCGCCATAGAGCCAGGCTCGCAATTCTCGTTCCTGGCGTCTGGCGAGCGTCGAGACAATGCCGGGGTCTGCCGCATTCTTCTGAAGCAGGGCGAGAGTCTGGAGCACCGAATCGTGCAGGTGGGCGGCGACATCTGCGCGTTCCTGGCTACGTATGCGTTCACGGCGCTCGGCACTCAGATCGGACGTCAACTTGTAGATCCACGGGCCGAGGATGAGCGAAATGCCGATTACCGCAACGCCACCAGCGGAGATGAGGTCGACGAGCGCGCCCCAGCCACGCTCCTGGCTCAGGAAGTAGAGGCCGGCAAAACCGACCATGACGACGCCGACACCGATGCGGGACGCGGATCCCCAACCCGAGGTCTGGCGTACCCACCGACTCCAGTTGGCGTCATCGAACTGACGCCAGATCAGGGCGAGGCCGATCAGGGCGATCAAAAGAGGGACGAGGAGGCGCCAACTGATGCCACGACCACTGATCTGCAACAACATGAGCAGGCCGAGCCCGATCGCGCACACTGCAGCCGTCTGGAGAATCTCGACGGTGGTGCGAAAGCCCGATGGGCGGGTCTGCGGCCGGTAGCCACTGCGAGTGGCGGTCTCAAGGCCGGGCGAGAGCACCGGCTCCTTCAGCGGCAGGAAACGCCACAGCAGCAAGTAGGAGACCACACCGGCCCCGTTGAAGAACGTCGCCACGATGAACGCGAGGCGCACATACATGACCGGAATGCCCAGATGCTCTGCCAGGCCGGCCGAGACTCCACCCATGAGGCGACGCTCAGCCGGGCGGTACGCGCGGCGGTACTCGGTCACAGTGCTGTCCTCATACTGCTGATCGTCACATGTATGCGCGCACCGGCGCTACCGGGACACCCCTCGCCCGACCCCTAGGCCGCAAGACGCCCCTGCCCCGAAAATCAGGGTGGTCCCTAATAGCGGCAGCGGGCTCCGCCGACTGATGATGGATGCATGACTACAACACCTCCGGATGTAGAACCGGGCTTCGACCCCCACAAGGTACGTGGCATCGCCGACGTCAAACGCTCAACCGATGACCGGATGATTGCCGGCGTTTGCTCCGGCCTTGCCAAGTACCTCAACATCGACCCCGTCGTCCTGCGGGTGGTCCTCGCGGCCCTGACGTTCGTCGGATTCGCCGGAGTCGTCCTCTATCTCGCGGCGTGGTTCCTGCTGCCGACCGACACCGACCCGAAGAGTGTTGCCGCCCACTGGTTCAAGCTCGACGAGAACGAAGAGCAGGTCCGGACGATCGGGCTCATCGTCGCCGGCGTCTTGGCCGTCACGGCGGGTGCCGGGATCTTTGACGGCCAGTGGAGCGCGCCGTTCCCGTGGATCGGCATTGTCGCGTTCGCCTTGCTCTACGTGTGGGTCATCAAGCCACGCAGGGCAAAGCGTGAGCGCGCGGGACATACCTTCACCGACCCGACGGCCGACGGCCTCACCGTCACGAAGGTTCTCGACCCCAAGGAACCCAAGACTCCCTGGTCGCCCGTCCTGACACTGGTGACGATCTCTTCGTCACTCATCGCGATGGGCGGAGTCGCCATCTACGCCAATGCTCATGACGCCCTGCCCTGGACGACATATGCCGTCACGGCGCTCGGTGTCATCGCCGTCGGCCTCTTGACCAGCACGTTCTTCGGCAACGGCGGACCGCTGATACCGATCGGCGCTCTCATCGCGATCGCCCTGGCGATGACGGCGATGCTGCCCAGTTCTCGGATCGGCCAGGACATCTATCCCGACAGCACAGGTGAAATCGCCAGCTCATACACGCTCGGGATCGGCGAACTCGACGTCAATCTCGACAACCTCTCCAACCCTTCCCAGTTGGAAGGCCGCACGATCAAGGTCAAGCTCGGCATCGGCCATACCCGGATCGTTGTCCCGAGCGACGCGAACGTCGAAGTCCATTCAACGTTGAATGCGGGTGAGATCCGCGTCTTCGACCGCACGGTCGACGGCACCGACAACACCCTGAACTACGACGCACAAGACCCGTTGGCCCCGAAGCTCACGCTCGATATCAGCCAGACCCTCGGGAACATTGAGGTGGTCAAGCAATGAACAAGCACGTATTCGCCTGGGGAAGCTTCGCATTCGGCGCTTTCTACCTCGCCATCGTCGGCAACTGGATTGCCCACAAGCAAGACGTCTTCACGCTGGGACAGCTCAGCGTGGCCGTGCCGATCATCCTGATCGTGCTCGGAATCATCGGAATCATCGCCAGCATCTGGAGCAAAAAGAAATGAGTAGTCCCGTGAAGAAACTCACCCGCAGTCGCGACGACAAGTGGTTCGGCGGTGTCTGCGGCGGCATCGCCGAATACACCGGCGTCGATGCCAATGTCGTTCGCATCATCGTCGCCGTATGCACCCTGTTCGGCGCAGGATCGCTGATCCTCGCCTACGTCGTGGCCCTGTTCCTCATCCCGCTCGAGGACACACACCAGTTCGTGGCGCAGGCTCCTTCAAACCCGACTGGCTAGCCAGCCGCGAAGAGCTTCGACGGCGGTGTCGGTCTGGTCCGAGAAGAGACCATCGACGCCGGCGTCGAAGAACCGTTCGTACTCGGCGAGGACATTGCCCTTGGTGGTTTTGTCCTCGCCTTT
>JBDSQP010000212.1:0-5666 GCA_039929755.1 Aeromicrobium sp.
GCTTGCGCTCGGTGATGTCGATGATCGACGCAAGCACGAACGCACCGTCTTCGGTTTCGAGTGGGTTGAGCCCAATCTCAATGGGAACTTCAATTCGGTCCCTTCGCAGACCGTAGAGGTCTCGTCCTGCACCCATGGATCTCGTGTCGGGTTTAGCAAAGAACGCCGTACGAAACGATTCATGGTTTGGGCGGAAGCGATCTGGGAGGAGTTGTTCGACGCGCATTTTCAGAAGTTCAGCGCGGTCATACCCGAACAGGAGTTCGGTCTGTGAGTTGACAAGGACAATTCGGCCTTCGGCGTCGACCATGACCATCGCGTTCGGGGTCGCCTCGATGATGAGGCGAAGTCTCTTCTCGGCATCGGTACCATCTGCGCTTGAGCCCAGCGCATCTCTCATGAACAGTCGCCTTCCCGTTGACATCTGAGCGTACGACCTCGTCGGGGTCATCAACATCCTGCCGAAATGGGTGGATCACCGATACATTCGTGTCCATGACTGCTGTTGCGCTGATCTTCGCCGGCCTTGCCGCTGCCCTCCACGTTTTCATCTGGACGATGGAATCCCTCACCTGGAAACAGCCCAAGACCTGGAAGCGATTCGGTCTCGAGTCCCAGGCTGATGCCGAGACCACCGCGTCGTTGGCGTTCAACCAGGGCTACTACAACCTGTTCCTCGCGATCGGCACAGCCGCCGGCATCGTCCACGTTGCGGGCGACCACGACACGAGCGGCTGGACGCTCATCATCTTCTGCTGCGGCAGTATGGTCGCCGCGGCCCTGGTGCTCGTCAGCACGGGCAAGAAATACATCCGGGCCGCCTCGACGCAGGGACTCTTCCCGCTCATAGCCGTTGTAGCGAGTGTCATAGCCTCTCGTTAGGCTCGGGGCGTGTTGAGACTCGCCACCGTAAACGTCAATGGAATCCGTGCCGCCTACAACAAGTCCCGCGGCCAGGCTTCCGGCCTCGGTGAATGGCTCGTCGAGCGCGACGCCGACGTCGTCACTCTGCAAGAGGTACGCGCACCCGACGAGATCGTGCACGAGATCCTGGCTGACTCGGGCTATCACATCGTCCACGCAGTCGCCGAAGCCAAGGGTCGCGCCGGAGTCGCCATCCTCAGCAAGACGGAGCCGAAGGACACACGCATCGGTTGCGGCGACGACTGCTTCGATGACTCGGGCCGATGGATCGAAGCCGATGTCCCGCTTGCTGACGGATCGACCCTCACCGTCGTTTCGGCCTACGTTCACTCCGGCGACGTCGGCACCCCCAAGCAGGACGACAAATATCGATTCCTGGACCAAATGATCATCCGTATGACCCAGATCCGCGCGTCGGGAAACCACGGCATCGTGACAGGTGACCTCAATGTCGCGCACACACAGAACGACATCAAGAACTGGAAGGGCAACCTCAGGAAGGCGGGCTTCCTGCCTGAGGAACGGGCTTACTTCGACCGGTTCTTTGGCGAACTCGGCTGGGTCGACGTTCACCGTCAACTTGCCGGTGACGTCGAGGGCCCTTACACGTGGTGGTCCATGCGCGGTCAGGCATTCGACACCGACACGGGTTGGCGGATCGACTATCAAATGGCGACACCGGAGTTTGCGGCAACCGCCAGCCAGGCGGTCGTCGATCGCGCCGCCAGCTGGGATGCGCGCTGGTCCGATCACGCGCCGTTGGTCATCGACTACAACATCTGACACCTCGAAGGGCCTGGATTATGACTGGTGGCCTCCGACGGCAGCTCGGACTGCCGGGTTCGGTTGCCATCGGACTGAGCTCGATGATCGGCGCCGGTGTCTTCGTCGTGTTCGCGCCAGCGGCCGAAGCAGCCGGTGACGGCCTCTACGTCGCCCTCAGCGTTGCGGCACTCATCGCGCTCTGCAACGCCATGTCTTCGGCAAGACTCGCGTCCATCTATCCCGAGTCCGGTGGCACTTATGTCTATGGGCGCGAACGCCTCGGACCGTTTTGGGGATACCTCGCCGGCTCGTCGTTCATCGTCGGAAAGATCGCGTCGTGCGCGGCAATGGCCCTGGCGATCGGCGCGTATGCCTGGCCGCATCACGCCCACGGAGTCGCGGTCGTTGCCGTCCTCTCGGTGACCGTGATCAACTATGCTGGCGTGCAGAAGTCTGCTGTCGCAGCGTTCGTCATCGTCGGCATCACTCTCGTCGTGCTCGTGACTGTCGTTGTCGCCACTCTTGTGGGTCCGGCGTCAGACACCGCCGATAGCTTGACCGCCACCCCTGACGGAGTTATCCAGGCAGCAGGCCTGTTGTTCTTCGCATTTGCCGGATATGCCCGATTGGCGACACTTGGCGAAGAGGTCCGCAATCCTCGCTCGACCATTCCGCGGGCCATCGGCACAAGTCTCGCCATCACCGTGGCCCTGTACGCCCTCCTTGCCTTCGCATTGCAGAGGACATTGGGCATCGCCGGCCTGGCTGTCGCATCGGCTCCCCTCACGGATGCGGCACAGACTGCCGGGGCGTCCGGAATTGAACCCGCCGTCCGCACCGCCGCGGTCATCGCCTCTCTCGGCTCACTGCTCTCGCTTCTGCTCGGTGTATCCCGAACGGTCCTCGCCATGGCCCGTGACCGTCACCTCCCACGCGCACTTGATGCGATCCATCCGCGCTTCGCAGTGCCGCATCGCGCAGAGATCGCCATCGGCATCATCGTGGCAGCGCTTGCCGCCACGCTCGACCTGAGGAACGCGATCGGCTTTTCGTCCTTCGCCGTCCTCATCTACTACTCCATTGCGAATGCATCCGCGTGGACCCTCGACCGCAATTGGCAATCCAGAGTCATCCCCGCGCTCGGCATCGTCGGGTGTCTCACCCTTGCCTTCGCGCTGCCCCCAACATCCGTCGTGTCTGGCACAGGCATCCTTCTGGTCGCCGCAATCATCTGGCGTATCCGCCGCCCACTCCGCGACCCACAAAGCAAGGAGCGCACCCCCTGACGGGAATGCGCTCCTTGACCAAGGTCCAGAACTACTTCTTCTTGGCCTTCTTCTTGCGCTTGTCTAGCTTCGTACGGGTATCAGTCGCGAATGTTTTGGCGGCTGCGCGGTACTGCTTCTGAGCCTTGGCGGCATCACCACGCAGCTCCTTGATTTCGGCCTCGAGGCGCTCCACCGTCGCTTCGAACGCTGCTACGACCTTTTCGAGACGCTCGACAGCTGCATCGCGAACCGCCGTGACGGCGTTGGCGGCGGCGTTCGACGAACGGCTCGCTGCGGCCCTCGGTGCGGCCTTCTTAGCGGGCGCCTTCTTAGCCGGAGCCTTCTTAGCCGGAGCCTTCTTAGCCGGAGCCTTCTTAGCAGCGGCCTTTACAGGCGCCGCCTTTTTAGCCGGAGCAGCCTTCTTGGCCGCTGTCGTCTTTTTTGCGGGTGAATCCGCCATCTGCCTTCACTCCTTTGGATCAAGTACTTGCGAGGCTATTGCACATGGGACGCGAAAGGGAACACTTTGCGATGTCACCCGAACATTAGATTTGCATAACCATACGATATATTTCGTTGCATGACGCAACGACAGGTAGCCGAGGCCGCGCGAACTCTGCGCGAATTCGTAATCGCCATGATGCGCACGGCGCCCGCATCCGACCTCAGCCGTACGGCGGCCGGGACCCTCTCGGTCCTCCAACTCGACGGACCGCAGCGCATCACAGCACTTGCTGATCGCGAAGCCATTACACAGCCCGCGATGACCGGACTCATCCAGCGACTCGAGACCGGTGGTCTTGTCGTCAGGCAAGCAGATCCGGTCGATGGACGCGCGTGCCTCATCGCTATCACGCGCGAGGGCCGCGAAGCCCTGGAACGCCGGCGTCTCCAACACGATGAGGTCATCGCCTCGCGAATCGCCAAACTCAGCCCAAAACAACTTTCGCTGCTTCGCGCAGCTCTGCCGGCGATCAGCACACTTTCGGAGAACTCATGAACAGCGGCCCTCGTTCGAGCCTCCTCGGCCAACCCAAAGCCGTGTATGCCGTCGCTTTCGCGTGCGTCATCAGCTTCATGGGGATCGGACTGGTCGACCCGATCCTCCCCGCACTCAAGACCCAGCTCAATGCCACCGAGAGCCAGGTGACACTGCTGTTCACGAGCTATCTGGTCGTTACCGCGGTCGCGATGCTTTTCACCAATTGGGTCTCCAGCCGAATCGGCGCCAAGAAGACGCTCATCGTTGGCTTGATCATTATCGTGATCTTCGCAGCACTCGCCGGCTCTGCAGATTCGATTGGAGGAATCGTCGCATTCCGTGCCGGTTGGGGCCTGGGCAATGCGTTGTTCATAGCAACATCGCTGGCAGCGATCGTCTCGAGCGCGCGTGGCGGGTTCGCGGGCGCAATCGTTCTCTACGAAGCGGCTTTGGGTCTCGGCATCGCCGCCGGTCCCCTGCTCGGCGGAACGCTCGGCAACATCAGTTGGCGCGGACCGTTCTTCGGTGTTTCCGCACTCATGTCGATCGCCCTTGTAGCCACCCTCTTCTTGCTCCCGGAGACACCGAAACCCGCGCACAAGACATCTCTTGCGGCACCACTGAAGGCGCTGCGACATCGTGGACTCCTCACCATGAGCATTGCCGCGCTTCTCTACAACTGGGGTTTCTTCACGATGCTCGGCTACGCCCCGTTTCCCATGCACTTGTCGGCCATCAGGCTCGGCTTTGTCTTCTTCGGCTGGGGACTCCTGCTCGCATTCTTCTCAGTCATCGGTGCGCCGCGACTGCAGCGTCGCTTCGGCACGGCGCCGTCTTTGTATGCCGCACTGTCTCTCTTCGCGATCGATCTGGCCGTCATCGCGGTGTTCCCGGACAACCAGACGGTCCTGATCACATGCGTTGTCGTCGCCGGCATCTTCCTCGGCATCAACAACACACTCACGACTCAGGCAGTCATGATCGTCTCCCCGGTCGAACGACCCGTGGCCTCTGCGGCCTACGGCTTCGTGCGCTTCATCGGCGGCGGCCTCGCACCGTTTGCGGCGGGAAAGATTGTCGAACACTCCAACATGCACGTGCCATTCGCCATCGGTTCGCTCGCCGTGTTCGGCGCGGTCGCGGTACTCACGACCGGCCATACGATGCTCAGGAACGCCGACGCAGGACTCAACGAAGACGGTGCGCCGGCGATCGACCTGGGTGATGTTTCCGGCGAGGTTGCCGACGAGTTCGGCGGCGCCGGCGGAGCGATCGACGAACTGCTCAACACAAAGAAGTAGCTCCGGACGGACCTCCGGCCCGCGACGGCGAGGAAGAACCGTCAGCGGGCCGGAGGAGGCGTTGACCCCGGTTAGGAGATCTTGATCCTCATCGTGGTGCCGTCGGCACTGACGACCTGGATCTTGACACCGGCAGCAGGCACCTTGACGCCCGCGGCGGGCGCTTCGGAATACCAATACTTCTTGGTGTCGTCGAACGTCGGCACTGCCGCACGTCCGCGGATATAGCTGGCTTGCCCGTTGAGATGCAACGTCATCGAAGTCGCCTTGTCGAGCGAGAACGGTGCGTCATACACCTGGACACGTGCGCGCCATGGTGAACCCGCCATGGTGATGATCGGCTGAGGGTGCGAGTCGATCGGCAGGTTGCGGCCTTCGCCCGGGTGGACGGAGACGTTGTTGTCCGCCTGCGAGGTGTCCCAGTAG
>JBDSQP010000213.1:0-3153 GCA_039929755.1 Aeromicrobium sp.
CGAAGCTGACCACCTCTGCGACCTCGGCTTCTTCAAGCCGATCGACCGGATCCTTTCGCAGACGCCGGTCAACGGCCAGCGCCTTCTGCTCTCGGCAACTCTCGACGGCGACGTCAACCGTCTCGTCAAGAAGCACCTGCCCAAGCACGTTCTCCACGAGCTCGACGCGGCCGATGGCCACGAATCCTCGATGGAGCATCACGTCCTGGTGACTGCACCGACCGAGAAGGTCGCGACGGCCAAGAACCTGCTCGCCGCGAACCCCCGCTCGATTGTGTTCACCCGTACGCGTCGCGGCGCCTCCAACCTTGCTCGTCAGCTCACCAAGAATGGCATCGAAGCCGTCGACCTCCATGGTGACCTTTCGCAGCGTGTGCGCGAGCGCAACCTCAAGGCGTTCTCGACCGGTCAGGCTTCCGTTGTCGTCGCCACCGACGTCGCCGCCCGCGGCATCCACGTCGACAACGTCGGTCTCGTCGTTCACTACGACGCTCCGGCAGAACACAAGGCCTACCTCCACCGCTCGGGTCGTACGGCTCGTGCCGGTGAGTCCGGCGCGGTCATCACGATCACGACGTCCAACGATGTCGGCGACGTCATCCGTCTTCAGCAGAAGGCCGGTGTTGACGCCAAGCACCATGACGCACGCACGGCTCCCCAGCCGATGACGGTCGAAGCGCTGTCCAAGAGCGGCACCGTTGCTCCTGCTGCCGGTGCTTCGTCCAAATCCGGTGGCGGCAAGGGTCGTCCCGGTGGCGGCCGTCGCCAGGGTGTTCCGCAAGGTGGCTACGCCGCAGCGCGCAACCGAGGCGGAGCCCGTAGCCGTCAAGGTGGCCAGGGTGGCTCGAACAATGGCGGCCAGTCGCGCCAGCGTTCATATTCGCGCTGATCTTTGGCAGCTGATCTCTGCCAGTTGATCTCTGCCAGTTGATCTGAAACGTCTTACGACCCCGTTCCACTTCTGGTGGAACGGGGTCGTCTTTCGTCCAGCCCGTTTGGGCAGGTTGGCCCACTCTCTGTTTCGTGCCACTTCTGCGACCTCTACCCTTGGCAGATCATGTTGAGAGAGATGCCCATCGCGAGACGAGTCACACTCCTCGGCCCTGCCTTCATCGCCGCGGTCGCCTATGTCGATCCCGGAAACGTCGCAACCAACGTGACCGCCGGTTCGCGTTTCGGATACACGTTGGTGTGGGTCGTTGTCATGGCGAATCTCATGGCGATGCTTGTGCAGTACCTCTCGGCCAAGCTCGGCATGGTCACCGGCAAGTCGTTGTCGACCCACCTCGGCGAAATGTTGTCGACCAAGCCGCGGATCGCCTTCTGGCTCCAGGCCGAGGCAATCGCGATGGCAACCGACATCGCTGAGATCGTCGGCGGCGCTATCGCCCTCAATCTGCTGTTCGACCTGCCGCTCGTTGTCGGCGCGATAGTCACCGCAATCATTTCGATGATCGTTCTCCGTATAGGCGACATCCGGGGGCAGAGCGCGCTCGAACGGGTCATCATGGCGTTCCTCGCGCTCATCGCCGTCGGTTTTACGGCTGGTCTCTTCATCAACGTGCCCGATGGCGGCGACCTATCCAGCGGGCTCGTACCCATGTTCGCCGGATCGGACAGCGTGTTGCTGGCCTCGGGCATCATCGGCGCGACAGTCATGCCTCACGTGATCTATCTGCACTCGAGCCTCACGATCGACCGGCTCGGACCCCGCGGAGACCACCTGACCGTGCGTCAACTCCTGTCGGCCACCAAGATTGATGTCGTCCTTGCCCTGGTTCTCGCCGGCATCCTCAACCTCTCACTCCTCGTGGTCGCGGCGGCCAACCTTCACGGGCTTCCAGGCACAGACACCCTCGAGGGCGTCCACGGGGTCGTGACTTCCGAGTTGGGTGCTGGGGTTGCGCTGCTCTTCGCGGTTTCGCTCCTCGGATCAGGCCTCGCGTCGACTTCGGTTGGTTGTGCCGCGGGCGCCGAAGTCATGAAGGGGTTGCTTCACAGACAAGTCCCACTGATGGTTCGTCGTACGGTCACGGTGCTCCCGGCACTTCTCATTCTCAGCCTCGGCGCAGAACCGAGCGCTGTCCTCATCGCCTCGCAGGTCATGCTTTCAGTAGGCGTCCCGTTCGCCCTCGTGCCACTCGTTTGGCTGACTGCGAAACACAGCATCATGGGGGATCACAAGAGCCGGCCGATCGTGACGGTGTTTGCGTCGCTCGTGGCACTCATCATCATTGCGCTCAACTTCGCCCTGCTTGGGCTGACGATCGCTGGTTGACAGGCAAGAATGGGGTCATGCCTGAACTGCCCGAGGTCGACGCGCTGGTGAGTTTCCTGCGTGAGCAGATGACCGATGCCGTGGTGGCCGGAATCGAGCTCGCGTCGTTCTCGGTCCTGAAGACGTACGATCCGCCGATCACGGCCTTCGCCGGCCTCATGGTCACCGATGTCACTCGTCACGGCAAGTTCATCGATATCGACGTGGACGGCCTCCACATCGTGATCCATCTTGCGAAAGCCGGTTGGCTCCGCTGGTCGGACAATCTCAGCGACATCAAACTCAAGATGGGCAACGGCCCGCTCGCCGCCCGCGTGCGACTCGACAAAGGAGACGGCCCGCACGTCGGTTTCGACGTCACTGAGGCTGGAACACGCAAAGGCCTCGCGATGTACGCGGTCCGCTCCCCGAGCGACGTTCCCGGCATCGCTGCACTCGGCCCCGAGCCACTCGCGCCGGGATTCGAACTCCGTCCCTTGCTCGGGCGGCGCATGCAGATCAAGCGTCTGCTGAGAGACCAGAAGATTGTCGCTGGAATCGGCAATGCCTACAGCGACGAGATCCTCCACGCAGCCAGGTTGTCGCCCTTCGTGATTGCCGAGAATCTCGATGAAGACGAAATCACCCGGCTGGAGACCGCCACCCGGGAGGTCTTGTCCGAAGCCGTCGCCGAGGCGCACGGCAAGCCGGCATCCGAGCTCAAGGATGACAAGCGCACGCGCATGCGCGTCCACGGCCGGGCGGGAGAGAAGTGCCTGGTTTGCGGAGACATAGTTCGTGAAGTGACCTATTCCAACTCTTCGCTGCAGTATTGCCCGACGTGCCAGACCGACGGCAAGCCCTTGAAGGACCGCTCGACGAGCAAGTTTCTCAAG
>JBDSQP010000214.1:0-7280 GCA_039929755.1 Aeromicrobium sp.
GAACGCGACGACAAGGAGTCCGAATAGACCATCGACGAACAACACTTCAGACTCCCAACCTCGATGCGAACGGCCAATAGTCGCACGTCATCAGCCCGCCGCGCAGGAGTTTGAGGCGTGGCAGCTCAGAAGCCGTCGGCGCCGACCACTCCCCCGTATTGGCCGAGCGCACGGGGTTTGCCACCTCCGGGACCGGGGACGTACAACAAGACCTGGTGGTAGTACCGGAGCTTGCCCGACGAGCTGATGTCCCTGGCGAGAAATGCCTTTTGCGGTGAACCTTCGGGGAATGTCACCGTGACGCCGTTCTTGACGCCATAGGAATCGGTTCGCAGCAGGGTCGCGAAGACGAGCATTCCCCCATCGTCCGTGCGTGCCGTGAACTCGACGTTGTCTGCGACCCACTTTTGAGCAAATGTGACGTTCGCGAGCAGACTGTTGGCTTCGGCGGTGGACCGCATCTGCCGGATGAAGCCGTCATTCTCGAATTTCGTGATTGCTGACGACTTCGGATCCTCGAGAGCCTCGGCATAGGTGTCGGCGGCACTCTGCGGGCTCATCGACCTACCGGTTCTGTCGTCCGGTGCGACGGCAACGATTGTGCCGTGCGATCCATGGCTCAAAGAGGGAAGCACGGTGTCGAGAAGGATTTCAGGACTCGAAACAAGCAGCCATGGATCCAGAGAGGTTGCCCGCTCGAAAACCTGAACCTTGATCACCCCGCGAGCCTCGTCGCGCACCTTGGCGGTGAACCACAGTGGGTATTTCTTCACGATTGGCGACTTGACGTCGAATACATCCAATTTGGATGTGTCGGTCTTCTGCTTCTTGGCGAGCTTCTGCGCAATCACAAACGAGCCGGAGTCGATTGCGAGCAGCGGACCACTTTCGACAGTGGACAGCGGCTTGGGGTCAACCAACTGGATCGCAAGATTTCGGACCTTGCGATAGCGGGTGAATATGTCCTTGGTTTCGCTGTGGTCGGCGGCAACCTTTTCGACCCCGAAGTCGCTCTTCTTGTGCGGAATGGCGCAAGCACTCAAGACCGTCGCGAGCATGAGAAGTGCGAGCAGGAGCCGGGTTCGCTTCATGAACGATGCTCCTCTTCGTCGTCGTCGACAACTTCGTACTCGTGAAGCTGGTGTTCGCTGATTTCGTGTTCGACGCCGTCGTCGTCCACGTAGACATAGAGGACAGGCTTCACTAGGGGCTCAGGTTCCGGCTCAGGTTCCGGCTCAGGTTCCGGCTCAGGTTCCGGCTCCGACTCAGGCTCAGGTTCCGGCTCAGGTTCCGGCTCAGGTTCCGGCTCAGTTTCGGCAGGCAGGTTTTCTACCTCAAACTGCGCCGCTTCCTCCTCCGAAATCTCGTGCTCAATGCCGTCGTCGTCGATATAGACGTAGACGACTTCTTCGACCTCACCGAAATCTTCATCGACGTCGTCACGCAGGTCGTCGTCGAATGGCCCTTCCGCGCGCCAGAAACCTTCGCCACGCCGCAACATTCGGCCGAGCAGTATGCCCCCGATTCCCAGAACCGCGAGGCCGGATCCCTTGGCGAAGCCGCCCTTGATTCCGTAACCAATGGTTACCTGCAACCCACGCAGATTCGCCGAACCGACGGACAAGATTGCAAGTCTGACAGTCTGGTCAGGCAGAGTCGTGTCGATGCTGGCGCCTCCGAGGCCCGCGCTGTCAGCAAGCCACCAGTCAACCGATGTCGGCGCTGCCTGCAGGTTGTCCCGACCACTGACATTACGCGTCTTGACGTTCCACGGAGTATTGAAACCGTCGACCGAAATTCTCTTCGTGCCCTTGATGTAGTCGTTGACGTCGACGACGTTGCCAAGGCCGACGAAGACCGGCTTGTTGGCGGGCAACTGGGCGAACACGTCGAGCTGCAAGCCGGCCCACGACAAGGTCCTCGGGGCGGTTACGATCGCGATTCCGTCGGTCTCGATCACGTGCGGGCCGCTCACCTTTCGACCGTCTGGGCCGAGGTAGACCATGAGGGCAATGCCAAGCAGCGCAACGAGGACGCCGAGAAGCGTCACCCCCCAGCCAACTTTGGCACGCATGCCGACTCCCTAATCCTTGTCCGGCCACCCTATGACCTCCGAGGATAACGACGGTGCCAACGCGCAGTAACGGAACCTGTCGACCCGAAAGATCAATAAAGGGCCGAGGCCAATTGTCGGCGAGCGGTGGCGACCCGAGAGTCAGCTATGCCGACGATGAGGAAGAGTTCAAGAAGGCGTTCACGAACGGGTTCGCGTTCGTCAGGGCCCAGACGGCGAACGAGCTCGATCAGTCGGTCGAACGCATCCTGGATGTGACCGCCGCTCACATCCAGATCGGCCACGAGCAATTGTGCGGCCAGATCGTCCGGAGCGTCTGCAGCAGCTTTGCGGGCGACTTGAAGATCCGTGCCTTGCGTTCTGCTCAGCAGCTTGACGCCGGCAAGTCGCTCGGCGATTTCCGTGTCTGCGGGGTGCTGGGCTGCGAGCTTGTCGTATTCGGCAATTGCCGCGTCGAAGTCTCCTGCAGCGAATGCTTCGTCCGCCGCAGCAAAGCGCGGGTCGTCGACGAGTTCGGGCTCTGCGGCTGGTGCGACTTCACCCGAAACGCGTCCAGTCACACCGTTTTCGGCGCCGACGCGGATGAGCTCCTCAAACAACGCGCGCACCTCAACTTCGTCCTTTGTACCCTGGAACAACGGCACCGGCTGACCTTTGACGAGTCCAAGAACAAACGGAACTCCCTGGGCGCCGACAGCCTGAGCTATCGCCGGATTGGTGTCGACGTCAACAAGGGCGAGCAAAATCTGTCCGCCGAATGAGTTGGTGACACTGGCAAGCACCTGGTTGAACGGACCGCTCTCGGGCGCACGGGCCGACCAAAGACTCAAGACAACGATGTGCTGAAGGGAAGCCTCGAGCGCGGCCTGCTGGAAGTTCTGCTCGGTGACATCGACGACAAAGGCGCCGGAAGCAACCGGTTGACCGGCAGGAGTCGCTGGTTTCTTCAGCGCGGAAAGGTCAATGGCACCTGGACGGGAAAAACTCATGACCCCATCTTGCCAGCGCCCCCCTATTCGCCGCGCTCACGGGAGGCATACGCCTAAAATCGCGCGGGCTCGCGATACTCGCCCCACTCGACACGCAGGGCGTCGCAGATCTCTCCGAGCGTGGCCTCAACGCGTGCGGCCTCGATCATGGGCTCGACCATGTTGCCCTTGGTGCGCGAAACCTCAACCATGTGAACGAGTGCCGCGTCTACGGCGGCCTGGTCACGCGACACGCGACGCGCAGCGAGGGTCGCCACCTGGTCCGTCTCGACCTCATGTGAGACCCGAAGGATTTCGAGATCCTCGGTCAGGCTCCTCGTATGGCAATTGACGCCGACGACCCTCTTGTCGCCCTTTTCGAGTGCGGTTTGGAACTGGAATGCCGATTCGGCGATCTCAGACATGAACCAACCCTCATCGATTCCGTGCAGGATGCCCGACGTCATCGGTCCGATGGGATGGTCATCGGCCGACAATTCCCTGATCTTGGCGAAGATCTTCTCCGCTTCCGCCTCGATTTCATCGGTGAGTTGTTCGACATACCAGGAGCCGCCGAGCGGATCAGCGACATTGGTGATGCCGGTTTCCTCCATGAGGACCTGTTGTGTGCGCAGGGCGATTTCGGCTGCGCGCTCCGAAGGCAGCGCGAGCGTCTCGTCGAGGGCATTCGTATGCAGCGAATTCGTACCCCCGAGTACCGCCGACAGCGCTTCGACCGCAGTACGGACGACATTGTTATAAGGCTGCTGGGCTGTCAGCGAAACCCCCGCGGTCTGTGTGTGGAACCGCAGCCACTGCGCCTTGTCCGTCTTAGCACCGTAGACATCGCGCATCCAGCGGGCCCAGATCCGCCGGGCAGCACGGAACTTCGCGATCTCCTCGAAGAAGTCGATGTGGGCGTCGAAAAAGAACGACAGCCCTGGAGCGAATTTGTCGATGTCGAGGCCACGGGACAAGCCGAGTTCGGCATAGGCAAACCCGTCGGCCAACGTGTATGCAAGTTCCTGAGCGGCCGTCGAACCAGCCTCGCGAATGTGATAGCCCGAAACCGAAAGTGGCTTGTAGGCCGGGATGTTGGCGTCGCAATACTCCATCAGGTCGCCGATCAGACGCAGGTGGGGTTCGGGGGCAAACAGCCATTCCTTCTGGGCAATGTATTCCTTGAAGATGTCGGTCTGGAGAGTGCCGTTGAGGGCCGTCGTGTCGATTCCGGCTCGTTCGGCGGCGACGAGATACATGCAGAACACAGGCACGGCGGGTCCGGAGATCGTCATCGACGTCGTGACCTTGCCCATGTCGATGCGGTTGAACAGACGTTCCATGTCGATTGCGGAGTCGATCGCGACCCCACAGTGGCCGACCTCGCCCAGCGATCTGGCGTCGTCGGAGTCCAGCCCCATCAGTGTCGGCATGTCGAACGCGACCGAAAGTCCGCCGCCGCCGGCACCGAGGATCTTGCGATAGCGCAGGTTGGTGTCTTCGGCATTTCCGAAGCCGGCGAACTGGCGGATCGTCCAGGTCCGGCCACGGTTGCCCGTTGAGTGGAGCCCGCGAGTGAACGGGAACTCGCCCGGCCAGCCGATCCGGTCAAATCCGGGATAGGCATCTTCGGCGGCCTGATCCTGTGGGCCGTAGACAGGGTCGACCTCGACGCCGGACAACGTCGTGAAGTCCGCGTCCCGGATGTGTCCGGTGGTTATGGCCTGGTCGTAGCGCTGTTGCCAACGTTCGCGACCGTTCGGTTGGGTGCCCATATCTAGATACTAGGGTGTCCTAGTATTGATGCCAAGCACCTAGAAATCTCCGGCTGATTGGCGAAGAACCCGAAGATCGGCGGAGATTTCTGCCAATTGAGCAGAGTCCAGGGCACCTATCGCGAACCTGTCGGCGGTGAGATCGGCCGTCGCCCGCTCAACGATTTCGCGACCCCTGTCCGTGATGCTCGCCAGAAACGTGCGCCCGTCGTCAGGGTCCTGCGAACGGGTGACGAACCCACTCGCCTGCAAGCGCTGGATGAGTGAACTGACCGAGGTCGCATGAACCTGGAGACGCTCGCCGATCTTGCCCATCGGCAGCCGGCCCTCACGGGAAAACGTCAACAGGACGAGCGCCTCATAGCGCGAAAACGTCAGATCGTGTGGCTTGAGCAGCGCATCGAGTCGCGCGATGAGCAATTGCTGCGCACGCATGATCGACGTCACCGTATGCATTTCCTCCACGGCGGGCCACCGCTTTTCCCACTGACGGGCTGCCTCGGCAATCGGGTCAAACCCCAGGCCAGCCATCAACGACCATCCGCAAGAGTCTGTCGGGGACCACGGAGCCCCGAACGTTGAACCACGCGCTGGATCGTCAGGTCACGCGCGTCCGGATCGCCGATGTAACGGATGTTCCGCAGGCCCTGCTCTTGGGCCGCTGACTCGAAGGTGAAGTGGCCGTATCCGAGCATGCGACCCAGCAAAGGCTTCTGCACCGTAATGTCGAGGATTCGCGAAATGGGCATGGTGGCAATGCGAACGTTGAAAACTCCGGATGCACGGAACACCCGCATGTTGGTCACGACGAAGACGTCCCGGTGTTCCATCGTGGTCAGGTAGAGGGCATGAAGCGCGAGGGCAAAACCGGCGAGGATGAAGAGCCAGCCCAGACCGATCGGACCGAAGATGGCGATCATCCAGAGCGTGACCGTTCCGAAAACTTCGGTCATCGGACGCCAGTAGACGATCGGGTGGTGGCGCACGAGGTCGATCACCTGCTCGCCCTCGTCGATCAGAAGGTGACTGCCGATCTGCTGATCGGGAAGCCGGTCGAGCAGTCGTTGAATCACGATGCCAGGACTGCCTGTTAGGACGTGAAGAGACTGTTGGCGAAGACCATGACCTGTCCGAAGGCGTCGATGATTGCGCCAAAGGCATTGCGGATCGCTACCGCGGCGCCTTCGGGCGCCGTCAGGAGGTAGTACACCGCGAAACCGGCGACGAGCAGCATCATGACCTTCTTTAACACACGTCTATTGAACCCGAGTGGGCCTGATTTGCCGTTCAGGCGCGCCGCGTGGAACGTGCTCGGCGATACGGAGGCAATGGATCGCGGAGCCTACGGAGCCGGCTCCGACGGGGCCCGCAACTTTTCAAGGCGAGCGCGCAGCAACGGCTCGCGGGCTGCGTTGCCATGCAGCTCCAGATAGCGCTCACCGAATACATCGAGTAGCGCGTCGTCGAGCCGACGCACAGCGCCCGCGGGATAGCGGTACCCCATTCGTGCATTGATGGCTTCTCCATCTACCGACGTCAAGAGCCCTGCGAGTTCGTCGATTGACGTGATGCCAAGCTCGAGCAACAGCCCCGAAACCCAGGAGTAATGATCGGCCCGGGACCAGCCTGCATCGGCATATCGGCCGGCGAGGAACGTGGCGAGGTCCTGGGACCGTATGCGAGGATCGCCCGAATCAATCTCTGGGCCGGCCTCAGCGACTGTGGACTGGAGTTCATCGCGAATCATGGAGAATTCTCGATCGGCCAACTCGAGGAGCCCCGCAGCCAAGGTGAAACGGCGGTCGAGATTGGGCGCCATCTCCTCTGGGATCGTCCCCTTGTAGCGAATCGCGTGCTCGAACTCCGCCCACGCATGCTGCAACACCGTACGAATCTGGACCTGGGCACGACGTTCTGAAAAGGGTTCGGCCGACGCCGAGGAACCGGGACCCACGAGCAGGTGCCTGCTCGCGTAGCCCCACTGCCCTTCGTTGGCAGTCTCCTGGCCAAGGTCGCGATCGTCGAAAACCACCAGTTCCTCGGCGAGCAGATCTGCCACCGCGGCAACGTCGCTGTGAAGGTAGGTGATGACGCGAACGCCGATCTGGTCGGTGATCTCGGTGAGAGGATCGGTGAACACCGGCTTGCCTGCTACGGATCGGGCCGCCTTCGCCGCGAACGACGCCACACTCTTTGCCCGGCCACTGACGCTGAGGTAGTTGATGCCGGCCTCGTCGAGCAACGTGGTGACGAGGTCGACATACAGGTCGGTCGCCTCACGAACGTCGGGCTGCATCGCGGCATAGGTCTGCACGTTGATGCGGATCCGATCAGAGAACCGTTCGCTCATAGCGAGTCGATCAGTACGTCGGCCGCCGTATAGGGATCTTCCTTGCCTGCCATGACCCCGGCGGCGAGCGAGTCCAACCGGCTGTCACCGGACAGGTGGCCGAACTTCCGTTG
>JBDSQP010000215.1:0-7955 GCA_039929755.1 Aeromicrobium sp.
CGAACTCTGCTTCGCCATGTTCCTGAACCTGATCTATGTCAAGGGAATCCTCGACATCTCCCTTGGCAGACAAGCCAATTGGAGACATGTCACTCACACGTTTGCCGACAAACCAGCGATGGTGGGATGACCGATGTTGATGCCAAACAACGCGCAGGTCCCCGCAGGAATCATGTTCCCGGAGACTTTGTTGCACTCCGATCTGTTCGCCGTTCTTGCGGCATTCGTGGCCATCAACACGTTGATGTACATCGCGTTGGCGGCCGCGAAAGTCATGCCGAAGATCTACTTCACCGACTGGGTTCGTCAACGAAGCCGACGCTCTCAAACACGAAGCATCCACCCGGACCCACTCGATCCCTGAGCACCTAGATGTGTGCTGAATAGATGCCCGGGAGGTATTCCGGTCCTCGTGGTTTGCCCCAGAACCAGCCCTGAGCCTGAACTGCCATCCCCTGTATCGCATCCAACTGCGCCGCGGTTTCGACACCTTCCACGATGCACGGAATGCCGAGCTCAAAGGCGATCGACGCGATCCCGTGTACGACGGCCGAATGCGTGAGCTGGTCCGGCAGTCCCGCTGTGAACGAGGCATCGACTTTGAGGATGTCGACCGGCAACTTCGTGAGGTTCTGCAACGTGGCATAGGCCGTGCCGAAGTCGTCGATCGCTACTCGAACCCCCTGCTGCCTGAGCTTTTCGAGTTCTGCCATGGCCGACCGGCCGGCGATGAGTATCGAGGTTTCGGTGATCTCCAGGATCAGCCGAGACGGGTCGAACGAGTGGCGCTGTAGTGCACTCTCAATGCGTTCGCGCATAACTCGTCCGGTGAGCTCGCGCGCACTGATGTTGACGGCAATACTCATCCTCTCGGGCCAATCGCGGGCAGTCCCGAGGGCAAGATCGAGCACGCGATCGCCGAAGGCTTCGGCGAGTCCGGCATTCTCGGCGGCGATAACGGCCGGCAAGGTCGGGAGGAGGCGCCCGGTCGAGTCGGTCAGCCGCATCAGCGCCTCGGCACCGATCACTGTGTTGCTGTCGACGTCAATGACCGGTTGGTAGACCAGCGAAATTCCGTTGTCGCGCAAGCCGATTCGCATCGCCTGCTCAAGGAATTGCCTCGCTTCGGTGCTGTCGCGAAGTATTGAGTCGAACACGTCGTGTCTGTCCCGGCCTCCTTCCTTGGCGCGATACATGGCCGCATCGGCTCGTCGCAACAGTTGGTCGGGGCCCACGTCAGGCTCGTCCGCGAGGTCAATTCGGGCGATTCCCACACTTGCTGAGACAGCAAAGGTGATGCCGTCTTCAGTCGAAACCTGGCGGCGGATTGTTGTGATGATTCGATCGGCGACGCTTCTGAGGTAGTCCAACCCCGATTCTTGCTCGATCAGGACGACGAACTCGTCGCCGCCGATACGAGCGACAGTGTCGCCCGGCCGAAGTATGTTTTGAAGGTCTTCCGCAATCACCCGCAGCAGTCGGTCGCCGGTTTCGTGGCCGGCACCATCGTTGACCTTCTTGAACCCATCCAGGTCGATGAACAAGATGGCCACGCTGGTGCTGGCCGACCTTCCCGATTTGGCCAGCGCGAAGGCCACCTCGCAACGTTCGAGAAAAAGCCGGCGGTTCGGTAGTTCGGTGAGTTCGTCGTGCAAAGCCAACACACTGAGTTGCTGCTCCGCGGCTCGCCTCGCCGTGACGTCCTCGACCTGGACAAGCAGGATATCCGGCCCGGCGTGCTCGGAGATCCAGGTCATCGCGACCTGTGCCCACAGGATTCGCCCCTGTGAGTCATGCAGGGCCATCTCGGTTCGCAAATCGCCCTTTCCTCGACGAATCAGCCTCAGGATGGATTGCCGGTCTTCCTCATTGTCGAAGAATCCGACCAGCGGCAGACCGGTGAAGCGACCAGGTTCCCCTCCCAACAGGTCAGCCATGGTGGCATTGATCTGAACGACATCGCCGCCGGCGTTCGCCAGGAATTTTCCAGTGAGTCCTCCGTCGAACACCCGCCTGAATCGCTCCTCGCTCGAGTACAGACGACGCCGCTCGCCCTCGGCCCTTTCGTGCTCCACAGCCCTTTTGCGGAGGACCATGATTGAAAAGCCGGTGAACAGGGCAAGAATCAGGAACGCGACTCCCAGGTTGATTTCCTGCCTGTGCTGAAAGGCTTTGCTGGGAAGCAAGGCAGTCGACATCGGCAACGTTGCGGTTACGGTCCAGCCGAGATCCGGCACCGGTCCGGATTCTTGGAGCATCCCCTTTGCGCTCGAGCTGACTCTTTCCCCGGCGAGCGCCTTCCGGGTAGCGTCAGAGATTCGCGGAACGACCGGTTCACCTCGTCCATCAACCTTCAAGGACGCCAGAAGCGATTGACCTCGCTGATCAGTCACCGTGATGCCGACACCGCCATCCTTGCGGGCGCCATCGCTCACCGCTCGCACCGAATCCAGTTGCCACAGGATCACGACATAGCCAATACGTCGGGTTCCGTCCAACACTGGTGCGGCCACAGCGACAACAAAGGGGTGGCCGGTTGCAGCCGAGCGATATCCCTCGGAGACGTAGGGCTTTCCAGTGCGCGAGGACCCTTTGAACCAATCCCGAAAGGAAAAGTCTTTGCCGATGAGCTCGTTCTGCTTGGGATAGATGACGACGTTTCGCCCGAGGAGGTTGGAAACAAATGCTGCCGGCGAACCCATGCTCCGGGCAATCGTTGACAGTTCGCCCTCGGCCGCGTTGTCGGATGCTTTGTCATCTGATCGAAGTCTGTTGATGATGGGCTTGTCTGTCGCCAAGGTCGCCGCGGCCCGCTTGTAGTCGTCCGTCTCGCGGACCAACGCGCGGACGGCGGCACCCTGGTTGGATCGAAGGCGACTCTGGGCGGCGTCCCGAATGGAGTCATTCGACCGCTGCGACGAAATCCAGGCTAGCGACGAAATCAGGACAGTCACGACGCAGGCAACACCAATCGGGAAGGCGAACGGATGGCGGGCCCATGAGGGCGCAATGAGAGCGTCTCTTTGCCGGCGCCTGCCCATTTTCATTCAGCTGCCTCTTTCTTGGCGCTCTAAGCCTCACAGCCGACTCGCCATTCATCCCTGTCCCCTGAGTATTGCCCCAGGCAGGGTCGCCGCCCGCTCTCGGCCGTAAGCCGGGCGTTGACAGCCTCGGGCAATCTAGGGGAAAACGATGACGTGTTGTCCGTCGACCAACAGTCGCTGTTCGGTGTGCCAGCGGACCGCCTGGCTCAACACCTGAGCCTCGACATCGCGGCCGGCCTGAACGATCTGGTCCGGCGTCATACGGTGATTCACGCGGGTCACACCCTGTTCGATGATCGGTCCCTCGTCGAGGTCCGGCGTGACGTAGTGAGCCGTCGCACCGATCAGTTTCACGCCACGTTCGTGCGCTTGGTGATAAGGCTTCGCACCCTTGAAACTCGGCAGGAATGAGTGATGGATGTTGATCACCTTGCCCTCGAGCTTCTTGCAGGTCTCATCGGACAAGACCTGCATGTAGCGGGCGAGCACGACCAGATCGATGTCGAGTTCGTCGACGAGCTCGAGCAGTCGGACCTCTGCCTCAGCCTTGTTCTCGCTGTTCACGGGTATGTGGAAGTACGGGATGTCATAGGTCGCGGCGAGTCGCTCGAAGTCACGATGGTTCGAAACGATTGCGGGAATGACGATATTGAGGGCGCCGGTGCTCTGGCGGAAGAGCAAATCGTTGAGACAATGGCCGAACTTGGAGACGAGGACCAGCGTTCGGTACGGCGCGACCGCGGAGAACATATGCCATTCCATGCCATGTTCGGCGGCGACCTGACCGAAGGATTCGCGCAACTGTTCCAGCGGAATGTCGGCGACTTCGAAGTGCACCCGCATGAAGAAGTTACTGCCCATACGATCATCGAATTGCTGCGAGTCGAGAATGTTGCCGCCCATGTTCACGAGCCACGAAGAAACCGCGAACACCAGTCCCGGCGCGTCCCTGCACGCCAGTGTGAGCACGTATGTAGGGGGCTGATTCTGATCGACTGCCATCGTGCCTGCCTCGGGTCAACAGCAGAGCCAAAGAGGCTGTGCTTGTTGTGAATTGTGCAATAGTGTCGTGCTATGAGCAACAGTTTGGATCAATCTGATCCGGTGGATCCCGGTGCGGCGAAGCCGGTGACGAGCACTGTGCAGTCGGTTGATCGCGCAATCAGCATCCTCGAGACGCTCGCTCACGATGGGGAATCCGGCGTCACCAAGATCGCCCAAGAGCTCGGCGTCCACAAGTCGACCGCCTTCCGTCTGATCGCGGCACTGGAGCGGCGAGGGCTGGTTGAGCAGAATCTCGAACGCGGGAAATACCGGCTCGGCGTCGGCATTCTGCGGCTAGCCGGGGCAACCACGGCAAGGCTGGATGTAGTGCAGGAGGCACGCCCTTTGGCGCGAGCCCTGGCGGCGAAAACGGGTGAAACGGTCAACATCGCGGTGCTGTCGGAGGGTGCCGCCCTGTACCTCGATCAGATCGCCGGCACCTCGGCGCTCCAGCCCCACAACTGGGTCGGCCAACGGATTCCCCTGCACGCGACTGCCAACGGCAAGGTCTTGCTCTCGGGAATGACGGCGGAGCAAATCACTGACGAAGTCGGCCAGCGCTTCCGGGCCTACACGCCGACCACAGTCACATCGCTGAAGAAGCTCCTCGTCGATATTGAAGACGTCCGGACCAAGGGCTTTGCTGTAGTCGTCGATGAACTCGAGATGGGCCTCACCGCCGTGGCTGCGCCGCTTCGCAACGCGCACGGGGATGTCATCGCTTCGCTTTCGGTTTCCGGTCCCACATTTCGCTTCGATGAAGATCAGGTTAAGCAGGCAATTCAACAAGTTACCGAAGTCGCTGACGAAGTGTCAGAACGCTTGGGTTGGCGGGTATCGAAGGCGCGGTCCGCGAAAATTGGCTCTTGACGTAGACACCATCTGCGGCCAGAGTTGTTGCGTACCGTGGTAACTGTTGCACGATAAGCAACACGACAGTTCGTGCAAGTCCCTGCCATCGGTCATCAATTGCACAGGAGGCACGGTGTCTGGACTCTTCATCGACGGGCTCTGGCAAGAGGCTGCGTCCGGCGACGTCCGAGAGATCCGGTGCCCGGCCGACGGCACACTGGTCGCAACTGTTCCCGAAGCCGCATCAGAAGATTCAGAGCTGGCCATTGCTGCCGCCCGACGTGCGTTCGACAGTGGCCCCTGGTCGTCGACATCCTCACTTGAGCGAGGTGCATTGTTGCATCGCGTCGCCGATCTGCTCGAGCGCGACAAGGACGAGGTCGCACGGCTCGAATCGCTCGACACCGGCAAACGGCTCGTCGAGTCCGAGTTCGACGTCGACGACATCGTCGGGGTCTTCCGATTCTTCGCCGGTCTCGCCGGCGCCGAAAGCGGTCGCGTGGTCGATACCGGCCGACCCAATGTTGTCAGCCGAATTGTCCATGAGCCGGTCGGGGTGTGCTCGTTGATCACGCCGTGGAACTACCCGCTTCTACAAACGGCCTGGAAGGTTGCGCCGGCACTCGCTGCCGGCAACACCTTCGTACTCAAGCCGAGCGAGCTGACGCCGTCCACGGCGATCTGGCTGATGCGAGCGTTGGCCGAGGCGGGCCTGCCGGCAGGAGTCGCCAACCTGATACTGGGCGCAGGGGCCCGGGTCGGGGCCCCGCTCACCGAGCATCCGTTCGTCGACCTGGTGTCATTCACAGGCGGGCTGATCACGGGCCGCTCGATCATGGCCTCCGCCGCACCGACAGTGAAGAAAATCGCCCTCGAGCTCGGCGGCAAGAACCCGAACATCGTGTTCGCCGATGCCGACCGTGAGACCGCCCTTGACTTCGCGTTGACGGCGGTCTTCTTGCATTCGGGCCAGGTGTGTTCGGCCGGAGCGCGCCTTCTTGTGGAGTCGTCGATCCATGATGAGTTCGTAGACGAGCTCGTACGCCGTGCAGAACTCATCCGCATCGGTGGACCGTTCGACGACAAGGCCGAGACCGGTCCGCTCATCAGCGCCGGTCATCTCGCAAAGGTCGAGGCCTATGTCGCTGCTGGTGTCGCCGAAGGGGCCCAGCTGCGTACCGGCGGCGCCCGACCGGACGACCCTGCTCTGGCAGACGGCTTCTACTACCTGCCCACGATCTTGTCCGGCTGCACCGCCGACATGAACGTCGTCCAGGAAGAGTCATTCGGCCCCGTACTGACGGTCGAATCATTTGACGGAGAGGACGACGCGGTGGCCAAGGCCAACGACAGCATCTATGGACTTGCCGGTGCCGTGTGGACGTCCCAGGCCGGCCGCGCAGAGCGTGTCGCCGGGCGCCTGCGCATGGGCACGGTATGGATAAACGACTATCACCCGTACGTACCACAGGCAGAATGGGGCGGCTACAAGCAGTCTGGGTTCGGTCGAGAGCTGGGACTGGCAGGGTTGGACGAATACCGCGAGACCAAGCACATCTGGCACAACATCGATCCGGCGCCTCAGCGTTGGTTCGATGGAGCCGAGGCAGGGGACGCATGAAAAAGACCAATTACGACTTCGTGATCGTTGGCGGAGGCTCGGCGGGCTCGGCGCTCGCAAACCGGTTGAGTGCAGACCCTTCGACAAGCGTTCTCGTGCTGGAAGCCGGGCGCAACGATTACAAGATCGACCCCTTCATCCATATGCCGGCGGCGCTTCCAATCCCGATCGGCAACCGGCTCTATGACTGGAAATACGAGTCCGAGCCGGAGCCGTTCATGGGCGGCCGCAAGGTCTTCCACGCCCGCGGCAAAGTCCTCGGCGGCTCAAGCAGCATCAACGGAATGATCTTCCAGCGGGGCAATCCCCTCGACTTCGAGCGTTGGGCAGCCGATCCGGGCATGGAGTCGTGGAGCTACGCCGACTGTCTCCCCTACTTCAAGCGTATGGAGACCTGTCTCGAAGGCGCCGACGAATGGCGCGGCGGAGACGGACCGTTGATCCTCGAACGCGGACCGGCAACCAATCCCCTGTTCGGCGCCTTCCTCGGAGCCGTCCAGGAAGCCGGCTATCCGTTGACCGATGACGTCAACGGCTACCGGCAAGAAGGCTTCGCCCGCTTCGACCGCAACGTTCATCGCGGCCGACGGTTGAGCGCCGCACGGGCGTACCTGCATCCCGTGATGAACCGGCCGAACCTCACCGTCGAGACCCTCGCCCACGTCACGGGACTTCGTACTGAAGGCAAGCGCGTCACCGGCGTCGACTTCATCCGCGCCGGTAAGTTCCATCGCAGCGTCAACTCCAAGGAAGTCATCCTCTGCGGCGGCGCAATCAATTCTCCGCAGTTGCTGCAGCTTTCGGGCATCGGCAACGCCGCCGAACTCGAGGCTCTCGGCATCAAGTCTGTCGTCGATCTCCCGGGTGTCGGCGAAAACCTGCAGGACCACCTAGAGGTCTACATCCAGTACGCCAGCAAGCAACCGGTATCGATCGGACCCTGGCTCAAGCATCGTCACAAGCCTCGCATCGGCGCCGAATGGTTGTTCCTCCGCAAGGGCGTCGGAGCGACGAACCACTTCGAGGCCGGCGGCTTTGTACGCAGTAACGACAGCGTCGACTACCCGAACCTGATGTTCCACTTCCTGCCGATCGCGATCCGGTATGACGGCTCGCAGCCGGCGGCCGAACACGGCTATCAGGTGCACATTGGCCCGATGTACTCCGATTGCCGTGGTTCGGTCAAGATCAAGTCCACCGACCCGAAGGAACACCCCGCCCTTCGGTTCAACTACCTGTCGACCGAGACCGATCGTCGCGAATGGATCGAAATGATCCGCATCGCCCGCCGCATCCTCAACCAGCCCGCATTCGGGCCGTTCAACGACGGCGAAATTTCACCCGGTCCTTCTGTGGAGACCGATCAGGAAATTCTGGACTGGGTCGCCAAGGAT
>JBDSQP010000216.1:0-2364 GCA_039929755.1 Aeromicrobium sp.
CTCAGGTAGTTCTGTCCTCGCTTAAGCCAACTCAGGACTATGCCATTTCAGGACTATGCCATTTCAGGTACGTGCAGGTGTGCGAGCGCAAGCTCGAACTCGTGGACATCGGTCACGGCCGCGCCGACCTCTTTGGAGATCCGCGAACGAAGGGCCTCGGCTGCCGGACGCGAGGCGATCATCGCTTCGCGGCTGCTGAACGTGGCCGAAGATACCGCTCGGCCCATGCTGCGGTCGACCATCAGGCTGGCGCTGCAGAAGCCGTCCATGTCCTCGAAGGCGGGCAACGTTGCCATCCGGTAGGTTTCGACCGCGTTGGTCAGGCCCTCGGCGTCCATACTTAGCCAGGTGCAGCGCACGCAGGCGCCTTCGCCGGTCATTTCGTGGCGATGCAGCACGGCAATCTCCCACCGGCTGATGGTTGGTTCGGAACCGAAGATCTCTGTGCCCCTTTGGCGCATCGGCAGCATTGTCAGCTCGCTGGTGGTCAGGGCTTCCATGGTCGACCAAGCGCTGGTTGCTATGCAGCGACGCGAATCGCGGTCGCAGAGCATCGACATGCCGATACAACCGTCCATGGCCATTGCGCTCGGCATCACATCGTCCTGGACGAAGGCGATGCCCTCATCGATAGATCCTTGTCGGGCCTCGTATGTAACTGATCGTGCGTACACGGCAAAACCTCTCTCCTCAGTTTTGCGGCGCCCGGCGGCGCCGGATCTTTTCACTATCCTCCGCGAACCCCGGCCTGACAATGGCTCGGTGAATCGAAGCCGGTCAGGAGCTAGCCGGCAGCGACGAGGGCGACGGCTGTTGCCGCCAGAACCAGGCCGAATGCTTGGTTTGTATGGATTTTCTCCCGCAACACGAGGGACGCGAGGACTACGGTGCTTGCCGGGTAGAGCGCCGCAATCACCGAGACGACCGATAAAAGTCCGTGGTGTGTCGCATAGAGAAAGGTGCCGGTGGCGACGAACCCGAGCGGTCCCATCACGATCGGTTTGAAGGCCGCTCGCGACCGCGGAACCCACGCTTCGCGCAGAACCGTCGCGGTGAGGATGACGGCAACGACCGAGGTGAGCTGGGTGATGCCGAGAGGCAGCATGCCGGCATCGGAGCCGACCTGGCCGAGCAGCGCGAACATGAAGCCGAAGCCCAGGCCGGCGAGCACTCCGTCGATGATGCCGCCCTCGTGAGATGGATCGGTGTCGACCACTTGCGAGATCAGAAAGATCGCGGGGAACGCGCACAGGACGCCTACAAGCACGAGGAATGAGGGCCGGTCGCCGGTGATCAGCCCGATCGCCACCGGGACGAGCGCAGAACCGATCGCGGAAATGGGGGCGATGACGCTCATACGGCCACGAGCGAGTCCGCGATAGAGGAAGGCCGTACCGAAGCCGCCTCCGAGGCCGGCGACGGCGGCCCAGGCCCAGTCAGCTGTCGATGGCGAACCGCCGACAAAAAGGCCACCGATCGTCGCGCACACCGTCGAGGAGGACTGGCCGACGACGGCGATCTGCCAGGCCGAAACCTTCTTCGAAAACAGTCCACCCAGGAAATCGGAGATGCCGTAGGAAAACGCCGACAGCAGCGAAAGGACGATGGCCACAACCGGACTATATGGTGCGCACCCTCTGGCTACGCTGGGTCCCATGGCGTGGAGACGGGCGAAGTCCCTTGGCAAGAATGCCAATGAAGCGGTGGGCAGTTGGGCAACCAAGGTCGACGACCAGACCGGGCAGGTTGCGCAGCGAGTCTCGAGCGTGATTGTCGTGGCGGTCAACACGCTCCGTATTCCCAGCGCGATCGTCCTTTGGCTGCCGGTGCCCGCGATCGCACTCACCCTGTTGTTGGCGCTAAGGGCCGATGGCGGTGCGCGGATGGTCGGTCTAGTCATTGCTCTGGCGATGGCCGCGGTAAGTCTCGCCTTCGGTGGCCGACGCCGCAAGATCATGCAGGCCGTCGAAGATCCTGATCGACTCGCGACCGAACTCGGCATCATGATCAGCCTGAGCGACAAGGTCGGTGAAACCCGAGGCACCCTGGCTCAGCTCGCAGGCGGCGGAGGATGGCGGGTGTTTTCGCGGCTCAAGGCCCTGTGGGGTGGCACCAAGATGACCGGCCGGTGGATCGAAGGCATCGGTGACCTACCCCGCGCGCGATACTTCGGTCCGCCCAAAATCGGCACGACGATCTCGGTGTCGGTGGCCGCCTTGTGGCTCGTACCGGCCTCCTATGTCGTCGCCGTTTTCGCCGTCATCGGCAGCATCGCATCCGCGTTCTGATGATCGGCTTCTCAAACTGACGAAGGCGTGAGTAGTTCCTGGATCGCCGGGCCGTACCAACGTGCGACTTTCTCGG
>JBDSQP010000217.1:0-15287 GCA_039929755.1 Aeromicrobium sp.
GCCCGGGTCGCCCTGCCGACCCTTGCCGCGCAGGCGGATCTTCTGACCGTCCTTGACTCCGGCAGGAACTTTGACCTGCATCGTGCGGCTCGAGGCTGCACGGCCGGAACCTCGGCAGGTTTTGCACGCATCTTCGACGACCAGGCCGCGGCCACGGCATTGCTCGCAGGGTTCGGTCATGGCGAACAGACCGCCAGAAGCGCCGGTCTGCATACCGCTTCCCTGGCAGTTACTGCAGACCTTGGGCACGGTGCCGGGTCGGGCGCCTGTGCCGTTGCACGTCGTGCATGCCTCATCGCTCGTCATTCGCAACGGCAATGTGGCACCTTCGACTGATTGCTCAAAGGAGATGGTGGCTTCCGTCTCGACGTCGCCGCCGCGACGCGGTTGTGGCCGGGTGGCACGCCCGCGTCCGCCGCGCGCGCCACCGAACAGGCCGCCGAGGAGGTCGGAGATGTCGAAGTCCTGCTGACCTGCGCCGCCACCGAAACCGCCGGGTTGCCGGAATCCTCCGGAGAACTGTCCGAACAGCGTCCGTTGCTCGTCGTACTCTTTGCGCTTGTCGACCGAAGACAGCACCGAGTAGGCCTCGGAGACCTCTTTGAAGCGTTCTTCGGCTTGCTTGTTATTGGGGTTGGAGTCGGGGTGGTGATCGCGTGCGAGAGCGCGATAGGCCTTTTTGATCTCGGCCGCGGAGGCGTCCTTTTTGACACCCAGAACCTTGTAGAAGTCCTTCGTGGACCAGTCACTACTACTCACGCGCTGCTCACCTCCCTACTCAGTCTTGCCGGTGTCCGACTTCTCGGCCTCAGCGGCGGAGACTTGTGCATCGTCGGTTTCCACGACGGGTTCGGTCACGCTTGCCGGGTCGATGACGCTCACCTGTGCATGGCGCAGGATGTCGTCACCGACCCGGTAGCCCGCACGCAGGACCGAGTCGACCGTCGTCGTTGTGACGTCGGCCGATTCGCCTGCATGGAACAGAGCCTCATGCAGTCGGGGATCGAACTCGTCTCCAGTGACGCCGAAAGCCTCAAGCTTGTGGCTCTTGACGGCTCCCTGCAAGGCATCGGCGACTGCCTTGAATCCACCCTCGAGCTCACCGTGATCGGCGGCACGACCGATGTCGTCGAGAACCGTCAGGAGCGAGCGGAGCACTGAGGCTTCGCCCTGCGCCTTGATGAGCACCCGGTCACGGTCGACGCGTCGCTTGTAGTTGATGTATTCGGCCTGCAAGCGCTGCAGATCGGCCGTACGTTCGGCGAGTTGTTCCTTGGCCGAGGGCGGGATCGGCTCGGGCTCGGTGACCTCGGGCTCCGCGGCCTGAGACGCCTCGGTTGGAGGCACCTCAGTTCCGTCGGAGTCCGGCGTCACCGATTCATCGGGACGTTCGGTCACTTGGTGCCGCCTTCTGCGGTGTCACTCTCGTCGTCGACGATTTCGGCTTCGACAACATCGTCGTCATCCCCATCATCGGCAGAGCCGTCAGCGGACGGTCCACCCTCGGCAGACGGGTTGGCAGCTTCGGCGGCAGCGGCCGCTTCATACATCGCCGTGCCCATTTTCTGGCTGGACTCACCGAGCTTGGCGACCGCGGCCTTGATGGCTTCGATGTCCTCGCCCTTGAGTGTCTCGCTCAGCGCCTCTGTGTCGGCAACGACTTCGGCTTTGAGCTCTTCACCGATCTGCTCGCCGTTTTCTGCGACGAACTTCTCGGTCGTATGAACGAGCGACTCGGCCTGGTTTCGGGTGTCGACCTCTTCGCGCTTCTTGCGGTCTTCTTCGGCGTATGCCTCGGCGTCCTTGACCATCTTGTCGATGTCGTCCTTGGACAGGGCCGAGCCGCCGCTGATCGTCATCGACTGTTCCTTGCCCGTGCCACGGTCCTTGGCGGACACGTGAACGATGCCGTCGGCGTCGATGTCGAAGGTGACCTCGATCTGCGGGACACCGCGAGGGGCCGGGGGCAGCCCAGTCAACTCGAACGTCGCGAGCAGCTGGTTGTTGGCAGCCATTTCGCGCTCGCCCTGATAGACCTGAATCGCCACGGACGGCTGGTTGTCGTCGGCTGTCGTGAAGACTTCGGAACGCTTGGTCGGAATCGTCGTGTTGCGCTCAATGAGCTTGGTCATGACCCCGCCCTTGGTCTCGATGCCGAGGCTCAGAGGCGTGACGTCGAGGAGCAGAACGTCCTTGACCTCGCCCTTGAGGACACCGGCCTGGAGCGCAGCGCCGACGGCCACAACTTCATCGGGGTTGACGCCCTTGTTGGGCTCCTTGCCACCGGTGAGGGTTCGGACCAGATCCGACACGGCAGGCATACGCGTCGAACCGCCGACGAGGACGACATGGTCGATAGCCGCGAGGGCGATGCCGGCGTCCTTGATGACGTGCTGGAACGGGGCCTTGGTGCGCTCGAGAAGGTCAGCCGTGATCTTTTCGAACTCGGAACGCGTCAGGGTCTCGTCGAGGAACACGGGGTTCTTCTCGGAGTCGACGGTGATGTAGGGAAGGTTGATCGAGGTCGACTGGCTCGACGAGAGTTCAATCTTGGCTCGCTCGGCAGCCTCGCGGATGCGGGGCATCGCCATTTTGTCCTTGGTGAGGTCAAGGCCCGTGTTGGCCTTGAACTTCTCCACGATCCACGTGACGATCTTCTCGTCCCAGTCATCGCCACCGAGGTGGTTGTCGCCGCTGGTGGCCTTGACCTCGACGACACCGTCGCCGATTTCGAGGAGCGAGACGTCGAACGTTCCGCCACCGAGGTCGAAGACCAGGATGGTCTGTTCTTCGCCCTTGTCCAGGCCGTAGGCGAGTGCTGCGGCGGTGGGCTCGTTGACGATTCGGCTGACCGTGAGGCCCGCGATTTCGCCGGCTTCCTTGGTGGCCTGACGCTGTGCGTCGTTGAAGTAGGCCGGGACGGTAATCACGGCGTCGGTCACAGGTTCACCGAGGTAGGCCTCGGCGTCGCGCTTGAGCTTCTGCAGCACGAAGGCCGAGATCTGCTGGGGCGTGAACGTCTTGCCGTCGATGTCGACGGTCCAGTCCGTGCCCATGTGACGCTTGACCGAACGGATCGTACGGTCGACGTTGGTGACGCCCTGACGCTTGGCGACTTCGCCGGCCAGCACCTCGCCGTTTTTGGCAAAAGCCACGACTGATGGGGTTGTGCGTGCGCCTTCGGCGTTCGCGATGACGGTGGGTTCTCCACCTTCGAGTACGGCTACAACCGAGTTGGTTGTACCGAGGTCAATTCCGACCGCACGTGCCATGGTGTTCCTCCTGCTTGGTTGTACTGAAGTATGTGACTAGTTGACCGCGTAGTTAA
Source organism: Aeromicrobium sp. (assembly GCA_039929755.1). Lineage (GTDB taxonomy): Bacteria > Actinomycetota > Actinomycetes > Propionibacteriales > Nocardioidaceae > JACMOZ01. Next base: position 3,329 of record JBDSQP010000217.1, read on the forward strand.
CAATCGCTCGTCAACTGACTTGAGTCTGATGTTATCAACTCTGACCAACGACAGAACATTCCGGGTCCGGCAAAAAAACTTTGCACCGATTAGGCCTCGTTTGGCAGGCAACGGACACTGGAATGTATGGGGGAACAAATAGAAGGTCAGAAGTTCATGAAGATCGTGGACGATGCGGTGGTGCGCATCGAACCGCCTGTCAGGTTCGGGAAGAATTTTCAGTTCAACTCTTCGTCGAGCGTCGGGGCATTCACGTATTTCTACAGTGGTCAGGCGGTGAAATGCGCCTCGATCGGCCGCTATTGCTCGGTCGCGGGCGGCGTCCGCATCGGCGACCACGAGCATCCGACAGACTGGCTCAGCACCAGCCCGTTCCAATACAACCCCGACAGGTTCGGGTTTTCCGACGCAGCCGATGACTACGTCACGCTCGTCGAAGGCGTCGACGAGGGCGACCATGACTTTCGCGGCAAGGGCCCGCGCATCGGAAACGACGTCTGGATCGGCGCGCGAGTGACAATCCTGGTCGGCGCCAACGTGGGTGACGGTGCCGTGATCGCTTCGGGTGCAGTCGTCACCAAGGACGTGCCGCCGTTCGCTATCGTCGGTGGCGTGCCCGCCAAGGTCATCCGCTATCGCTTCGACGACGACACGATTGCACAGCTGCTCGACATCGCCTGGTGGAGGTTTTCCCCCAACCAGTTGGCGGATGTTTCCTTCGACAGCCCGGACATCGCGATCAAGGAAATCCAGCGGCGCATCGACGACGGCATGACTCCGTATGAGCCCGAGGTTCTGGAGATTCGAAAGCCCTTGCCGCCGGAGCCCGAGCCGACACCACCCTCGCCTCCCGCCCCGGCACCGCTGAGCCGGCGACGGTTGGTACGTCGCCGGCTCGGAAAGATTCGCCGCTCGTTCACGGTGTGACAATCGTCAGACCAGGACCTTCTCGGGCTCCTCGGTCTTGTCGCCGGTGTTCAGTGCAAGCGATTCCCCTTCGATATCGAGGTTCGGCAGGAGTCGGTCGAGCCATCGGGGAAGCCACCACATCCTGTCGCCAAGCAACGCCATGAAGGCGGGCACGAGCGTCATACGGACGAGGAAGGCATCGGCGAGCACGCCGACCGCCAGTCCGAAACCGATCGACTTGACGACGGCATCGTCGCCCAGCGAGAAGCTCCCGAAGACACCGATCATGATCGCCGCAGCGGCGACGACAACACGGGCGCCGTGCTGGAAACCAGACACAACCGCCTCGACTGCGGGCTTGCCGTGCACGTATTCCTCGCGCATCCGCGAGACCAGGAAGACCTCGTAGTCCATGGCCAGGCCGAACAGGATTCCGGTCAGGAGCAGCGGCAACATGAACAGCACCGGTCCTGACTTGTCGACCCCGATGAGGTCGGACAGCCAGCCCCATTGGAATACCGCGACGGTTGCACCGAGAGAGACGCCCACCGACAACAGGAATCCGGAGACGGCCTTGAGCGGCACCAGCAGCGATCGGAACACGATCGTCAGCAGGATGAACGCGAAGCCGACCACGACGAGCAGGTACTTCGGGAACGCCGTGGCGAGACTCTCGGAGATGTCGACACCCATCGCGGTCTGACCCGTCACGAGCACGCGAGTGCCGCCGTTGGATTCTGAACCCTTGACCGCCGTACGTATGTCGTCGACGAGCGCCTGAGTGCTCGCCTCGGAGGGGCCACTCTTCGGGATGACCGTGATGATCGCGTACTGAGCCTTGCCCAACTGGTCCTTGTAGGCCTTGACGGCGTCGACATCAGCCGGATCGGGCGCAGGCGAGATGACAGAAGCGACATCCTTCTGGACACCCTTGACGCTGTTGACCGCCTTGTTGACCGCGGCCTCGGGGTTGACGGCGTTCTTGGTGTCGACGACCACAAGCAACGGACCGTTGGTGCCGGCGCCGAAGTTCTTGGCGATGAGGTCATAGGCAACCCGCGGGCCACTGCCGTTGGCCGCGGTACCGTCATCGGGCAGGGCGAGTTGCATAGAGGCGACCGGGATGGCGATGACGCCGGCCACGATGAGACCTGACACGAAGGTCACGACCTTGTGCTTGGTGATGAAGTCCGCCCAGCGGCGACCGTTCGTACGTTTGCCCGATTGACCCTCTGGGTCACGGGCCTTGAGGAACGGCAGCTTGCCCGAGGCGATCCGCTTGCCGGCGAAACCGAACAGAGCGGGAAGCATGGTCAACGCGATAAGGACGGCGACGAAAACTGTGCCGGCCGCGGCCAGGCCCATCTCGGTCAGGAAGGAAATATTGACGACCGACAGACCTGCCAGCGCGATGATCACGGTCAAGCCGGCGAAGATCACTGCCGAACCCGCGGTGCCGACGGCACGACCGGCGGCCTCTTCGTGATCGCGACCGGTCTGCACTTCGTGCCGATAGCGCGACACGATGAACAGGGCGTAGTCGATGCCAACTGCGAGGCCGAGCATCGTTGCCAGGATCGGAGTCGTCGAACCGAGATCGATGAAGCCGGTGAGGGTGGTGATGGTCGAGATGCCGATTCCGACGCCGATCAGCGCGGTCAGCAACGGCATACCCGCCACCAGTAGTGACCCGAACGTGATGATGAGGACGACGATCGCCACGGCGATGCCGAGCAATTCGGTCGTGCCACTCTCGGGCACCTCCTGGAGGGCGTCGCCTCCTATCGCGACCGTGAGTCCGGCATCGCGGGCCCGCTCCGGGGACTTCTCAAGAGCGCTCTTGTCGGCATCGGTCAGTTCGATCGAGACCTTCGAGTACGAAACAGTGGCATACGCCGTACGACCATCCTTTGAAATCGTGCCCATCTCATAGGGATCAGAAGTAGCGATCACGTCTTTGGTCTTCGCCGCAGCAAGGGCGTCAAGGACGAGTTCCTTGCTGGCAGAGGAGTTGAGGTCCTCGCCCTTGGGCGCCTGGAAGGCGATGCGCGCTGTGGCGCCGTCGGGAGCTGCGTCGGGCGTACGCGTCTTGATCAGGTCGAATGCTTTGCTCGACTCGATGCCCGGGATGCTGAACTGGTCGGAGGTTTTGCCCGAGAGGGTGCTCGAGGCAACACCCATCGTCAGAAGCAATCCGATCCAGAAGGTGACGACGATTCGGCGATGCCGGAAAGACCAGCGTCCGAGTCGATAGAGGTGCCAAGCCATGGTGTTTCTCCTTGCGAAAGTAGTGATGAAGATCAGTGGATGCCAAGGGCCGGAAGAACCAGCCCATCGATGTAGCCGAGGATGAATTTGTGATCGGGCTCAGAGCCGGTGAGAACCGCCAGGAGCACGAAGGGCGACATTAGGGCGAGTTGTATGTACGGAATTGCCGCGCAGTCCGAGGCGATCTCGCCCCGCGCGATGCCGCGTTGGATGAACGTGCTGATCCGATCGTTGACCGGGTCGATGATCTGCTGACGTACTGCCGCGGCGAGTTCTTCGTTCTGTTTCATTGCGTGGAGGATCGCACCCACGAGGTCCGGCGACTGGTCGACATCCTTCTCGGGGTGACCGAACATCTCGAGAAGGTCTCCCCGCAGCGAACCGGTGTCGGGCAGCTCATCGGGAACACTGGTCGTGCAGGCCAAAGCCTCCACGAACAGGGCGACTTTGCTGCCCCATTGCCTGTAGAGGGTGGCTTTGCTGGACTTCGTCGCCTCGGCGATCTGGTCCATCGTGAGCTTGTCGAAACCGTGCTCGGCCACCAACGCGAGAGTGCCGGTGTAGAGCTCATTCAGCCGCTCTTCTGACAAACGACTCACCGGTTACCTCCATAGGAACGAAACTGTTTCGTTTCGATACTATGACAGATGAATCCCAGATGCAAGATGCGCGTTTTATGGGAGGTTCAGGAGTGGACTGGACAAGCCGCCGGTGAAGCGCCGGCGCAGGAATCACATACGACGAGCTGCTCGAGGCACGAGTCCTCGAGACAATCCTCGATCCGGCTGGTCCTGCCGTCGCAGCGGTAACAATGACCGATCACGGCCGCCTTGTCGCTGAAAGTCACCGTCTTGCGATTGTCGAAGACATACAGCGAGCCCTCCCAAAGACCTTCGTCCCTGAACGCTTCGCCGTACTTCACGATGCCGCCGTCGAGTTGGTAGACCTCCTGGAATCCACGGCTCCTCATGAGCGGGGTCAGGACTTCACAGCGGATGCCGCCGGTGCAATATGTCACGACCGGTTGGTCCTTGAGATGGTCGTATTTGCCGCTTTCGATCTCGGCGATGAACTCTCGGGTTGTGTCGACGTTGGGGACGATCGCACCCTTGAAGCGACCGACTTCGGCCTCGACCTTGTTGCGGCCGTCGAAGAACACGATGTCCTTCTCGGCGGCGAGGTCGTTGAGTTGTTGTGGACTGAGCTTGGTGCCGCCACCAATGACGCCGTGCTCATCGACCTTCAGCTCACCGGGGACTCCGAAGGTCACGATCTCCTTGCGAACCTTGACGACCAACCTGGGGAAGTCGGCGCTGCGACCCTCGGCATCGGCGTTGCCGTTACTCCATTTGAAATCGATGCCCTTGAACGGCAGGTATGCCCGGGTGTTCTTCATGTACTTCTTGAGCTGGATGACGTCGCCGCCGACGGTTCCGTTGATGCCATGTTCGGAGATCAGAATGCGACCGCGCAGGCCGAGCGAGTCGGCGAGGGTCAGCTGCCACATCTTGATCGCGGTCGGGTCCGCGAGCGGGACGAACGCATAGAAGAGCAGAATTTTCGGGGTGGCCACGTACTGATTCTACGTAACGCTGATCCTACGGAATGCCTTGCGGCCGGTTGCTTTGAACGTGCAGAGGAGTTGAATGGGTCCATGAACCCCACCAATGTCAGCGCCGAGGCACAACTACTTCTGGAGAAGGCGCAGGGATCGAGCGCCGGGCGAGCGGCTCACATGGTCGTCGGCGGTCCCCAGACCGAAATGACTCAGACCCTCATCGCCTTGACCTATCAGACGCGCCTCGATGACCACGAAAATCCGGGAGAAGCAACGATCCTCGTTCTCGAGGGCGAGGTCGAGCTCGGAACTGCCGAAGAATCCTGGGACGCCGGCAAGGGCGACATGCTGGCAATCCCCGATTCGCGCCATCACCTGATCGCCAAGACCGACGCCGTCATTCTGCTGACATCGGTGAAGCTCGGCTGACCGTGACCGAACTCCACGAGCTCGACGCGACAGCTCAGGCCTCGTCGCTCGCACGCGGCGAGGTCTCTTCGGTCGAGCTGGTCCAGCACCACCTCGACCGGATCTCCACCTATGGCGAAGGCCTCGGAGCGTTCATCACCGTCACCGCCGATCAGGCGCTCGAACAGGCCCGCGACGCGGACTCCCGCCGGGCATCGGGCGACCATGTGTCGCCCCTCCTCGGAGTCCCCACAGCTTTCAAAGACCTCAACCTCACCGCCGGAATCACCACCACCTTCGGCTCGGCCGTCATGCGCGACTTCGTTCCCCCGGTCAACAGCTATGTCGTCGACCTACTCGGACAGGCCGGCCTGATCAGCCTGGGCAAGACCAATACCCCGGAGTTCGGCCTTTCCTCTTACACAGACAACGACCTGATCGGTCCGGCCCGCACCCCTTGGGACCCCAGCCGAAATGCCGGCGGCTCAAGTGGCGGGGCGGCTACGGCGGTGGCAGCCGGCCTCGTCCCGTTTGCCCTGGGCAGCGACGGCGGCGGCTCGATCCGGACCCCGTCGAGTTGCTGCGGGATCTTCGGCTTCAAACCCAGTCGGGGCCGGGTCAGTGCCGGGCAGAACAGCAGCGATCTCATCGGCCTCGCCAGCGACGGTCCGTTGACCCGCACCGTTCGCGATGCGGCGGCAATGCTCGACCTCCTTGCCCATCCGATGCCCGGGGACCTGCGGGCCTTGCCGGAACCACATGTCCATTTCTCCGAATGGGTCACGCGACAGCCCAAAAAGCTGCGCATCGCCCGTTGGTCAGCCACCCACCTTGACGGCATCGCGCCCGGACCGGATGCAGTCGCCGCCTGGGAGGCGGCCAGCCGGTTGCTGGAGTCCCTGGGACACGAGGTCGTCGACATCCCGAATCCCTTTCCACAGGAGCTCGAGCCACAGTTCAACGTCATCTGGTCGACCGGCATCGCCTCGGCACCCATACCGCCCGAGGCCGAATCCTCCTTGCGTGCAAACACCCGCTACTGGCGCGAACGCGGCCGCAAGACGACGGGCTCGGAGTTGCTCACTGCCGTGCAGTTCATCCAGGACACAACGCGGCAGATCCTTGTCGATCTGGATGCCTTTGACGTCTTCCTCACGCCGACCCTGGCATTGCCGCCTCAACCGGTCGAATGGTTCAACGAGTCAGGCGATCCGATCGAGGACCACCACCGCGAGTTGACATTCACGCCATACACGGCGCTCTACAACATGAGTGGCCAGACGGCCGCGACGCTGCCGCTGCACTGGACCGATCATGGGCTGCCGATCGGCGTCATGATCGCGTGCAAACCCGGAGCGGATGGACCGCTGTTCTCGCTTTGCGCGCAGATCGAAGCGGCCTCACCCTGGGCCGACAAGCGACCACCCGGCTTCGCCTGACTAGTTGGGCAGACCGAGTTCCGCCACACGTCCCCGCACGAGAGCGATTCCCGTTGTGTTGGTGTGGCAGCCGTCATCGGTCAGTTCCCGTTTCATCACGCCGTTCTCGTCGGCGAGCAGGTCGGTCGAGTCGAGGACTTGCGCGCCCGGCACGGTGCTTACCTCATTGACTATCGCCTTGCGCAGCGCTTCGAATGCCCGCACGCGTTGTTCGAGCGAGCCGACAATCGGGAAGGCCTCCAGGTTCGGAGTGAACTCGCATGGCGGCGGAGGCACGACCACCACCAGCCGTTCTGCCTTGAACGATTCGGCTATCGCCTGACAGCGGGACACGTATTCGCCCACGAACTCGAAGTTTTGGTCCTCGCGTTCGGCAAGATGGCATCGCACATCGATCTCGCCTGTCACGAAGATCGGGACCAACGCGCCGCGTGTCCCGAACCAACTGACGAATCGCGCGACGCGCAGCACCCTTGGTGGAAAGCCCTTGCGCGACAGCGACCACATGATCCTGGTGCCGACCCGGAGAATGAGCTGACCCTCAGGTGCCCGCATGAACATACTCAGCTGGAGGTCGCGGTTGAAGCTCATCGCATGCGAGTCACCGATCCACAACTCGGTGCCACGCCCCCTCCTGCGCATCGCCACCAACAGGGCAGCCCAAGCGGAGACGGGCTGAAGCTTGGCGCGGAGACGGGGGCCGAGGTGTCGGGGCAGAACTTGTCGCATCGTGTCCTCTGGAGGGGCGTGAAAGGAGATCAGCCGGGGCTAAGGGAAAACAAAGAATATCCCTCCCGTGTTGTCGGCGCTCGCTTTCCTAGCCGCGCTTCCAGCAGTCCAGTGCGAACCCTGCGGCTTCCTCGTTGAGTCGGTCGGGGTGGAACCGCCATTCGAGGATGCTTCCGGCCCGAACGAATCGACTGTTCGGGACCTCGGTCGCCAACATGGTGGCGTCCGTGGCCGGATGAATCGGGTCCGAAGGATGCCCGACCACGAGCATTGGACTCTGAATCTTGCGGCGCAGCCTCGACGGCGGTGCGATCCGACCGAACACGACCCCGTGCAGGAGGTCACCCATCGGTCCGGGTTGCTGGTTCACGGTGTCGAGGAGGATTCCGGCCCAGAACGGGACATTTCGGCGGGGAACGAGCCTCGACAGTAATGCCGGTGCCTTGATTGTGAAGGGCAGATGCCGCGCCGCCAACATGAGCGGGCCGAAGGCAACCAGCCCGACATCCAGCGCATTGTCGAGCACAGGCATCTCGACGATGAGTCCCCGAATCGGTTCGGGAGCAATTGCGGCCGCTTCGAGTGACACGTTGGCGCCGAGGGACGTGCCGCCGACGACGGCCTGATCCGCTCCCAGGTGGTCGAGCAGGAGGATCACCTGCTCGGCGAAAGCCGTCATCGAATACAGGAACTGATCGGCCGGCCGATCGGACGTGCCGTGGCCGAGGAGGTCGATCGTGATGACGTGGAGACCCTTCTCGGCCAGTGCCGTCGCGAGTGGCTCGTGCATCTTCCGTGGCATCAACAGCCCGTGGATCAGCACGACCCAGGAATCACCTGAGCCGAACTCGGTATAGTCCAGCCGGTCGTGACCGATCAGGAAGCTGCCGTACGTGCTCACCGCAGTTGGCGCTTGAGTTCGTTGCGGGCGAGGGCGTTCTTGTGGACTTCGTCCGGACCGTCGGCGAAGCGCAGAGTGCGCATACCGGCAGACCATTCAGCCAACGGGAAGTCCTGGCTCAATCCACCCGCACCATGAGTCTGGATGGCCTTGTCGAGGATCCACCCAACCGTTTCGGGCGTCGCGATCTTGATGGCCTGGATCTCGGTATGAGCGCCTTTGTTGCCCACCGTGTCCATAAGCCAGGCCGTCTTGAGGACGAGCAACCGAAGCTGCTCAATCCGTACGCGCGATTCTGCGATCCAGTCACGGATGACGCCCTGCTCGGCGAGCGGTTTACCGAAGGCAACGCGTTCCGAGGCGCGCTTGCACATCATTTCGAGTGCACGTTCGGCGATGCCGATCGAGCGCATGCAGTGGTGAATACGGCCGGGTCCTAGTCGGGCCTGCGCAATCGCGAACCCTTCGCCTTCCTTGCCGATCAGGTTAGTGGCCGGGACTCGGACGTCGGTGAAGGTGAGTTCAGCGTGGCCACCGTGATCGCGATCGTTGTAGCCAAACACCGTCATACCGCGCTTGATGTCGAGACCGGGGGTGTCCCGCTCGACGAGGATCTGACTCTGCTGGCGGTGACGTTCGGCGGTCGGATCGGTCTTGCCCATGACCACGAAGATCTTGGAGTTGGGGTTCATCGCGCCGGTGATCCACCACTTGTGACCGTTTATCACGTAGTCGTCGCCATCTCGGACGATGCTTGTCTCAATGTTGGTGGCGTCGGAGGAAGCGACCTTGGGCTCAGTCATAGCGAAGGACGAACGGATCTCGCCGGCGAGCAAAGGCTTGAGCCATTTTTCCTTCTGCGCGGGAGAGCCGAACTCGCTGAGGACTTCCATGTTGCCCGTGTCCGGCGCGGCGCAGTTGGTGGCTGCCGGAGCCAGCTGGATGCTGCGACCGGTGATCTCGGCGAGCGGCGCGTACTGCAAATTGGTCAGTCCGGCGCCTCCCTCACCAGGGAGGAAGAAGTTCCAGAGGCCACGCTGCTTGGCTTCGGCCTTGAGGTCCTCGAGGATCGCCGGCGGTCCCCACGCGTCGGGCGCGTCGGCCAATTGCTGATGAGCGATCGGCTCTGCCGGATAGATGACCTCATCCATGAACGCATTGAGTTGCGCGATCATGTCTTCTGTTTTGGCATCGAAAGCGAAATCCATGACTATTCCTTGCCGGCGAGTACGTAGACGACTTCGGCGATACAGACGGGCTTCTCGGCGCCTTCACGCTCGACCGTGGCTTGGATGACGAACTGGGTACCGATTTTGATCGGCGTGGCTTCGAGGAGTTTGGCACTGACGCGCAGCTTGGAATCGACCGGAACAGGCGCCGGGAAGCGCACTTTGTTGGCGCCGTAGTTCATACCCATCACGATGTTGTTGACCGCATACGTCTGCTCGAGAAGCACCGGAAGAAGCGAAAGTGTGAGGTAGCCGTGCGCGATTGTCGTACCGAACGGACCCTTGGCCGCCTTTTCGGGATCGACGTGAATCCACTGATGATCGCCCGTCGCGTCGGCGAACAGGTTGATCTGGTTCTGAGTGACCGTATGCCAGTCGCTGGTTCCGAGTTCTTCACCGATCGCTGCGGCAAAATCCGCGACGTTGTCAAAAGTACGCATGCATTTCCTCCAGATTGCTCTGCAACGATTCACTAAGCGCTTGCTTAGTCGCAGCCTACGGCAAAGGCCCCCACTGCGCCAGAGGTGAGGAGACTACCGGGAAGCAAGGACCGTGCCGGCGGCCGAAATCAAGGCGACAACCGAAATCACGTCCATCACCACGACGCGCCTCATCGCCGCATTCATGCCGCGGTCAGTTCCCGCAACCAGAAGGAAAGCGAGGTCGCTCACCAGTCCGCCGATCAACGCGGCGGGGCGGAGATTTTCGTCCCAGATCGCTGCCGCGAGCAAGAGACCGAGGAGGCCGAACAGCACCGCGCGGTGTCGCAAAAGGATCGCCAAATCAGGTCCCTCGAAGCCGATGCCGTACAGGCGTTCAACCCAGGACTTTCCGAACACGCCTACGACCGGAAGGAGATGGATGATCGCAGCGATTGCCAGCAGCAGTCCCACGACGACGTCCATGGCTCAACCTAAGACCTTGGCGACGATGGGGACAAGACCGAGAACCGCCGCGGTCGCCATGCCGACAAGGTCGAGTCGGGACCACGGGGCCGGTTCGGCCCAAGTACGGTCGTGCGCGGTCGCGAAGCCACGGGCATCCATGGCAATCGCCGACTGGGAGGCTCCACGAAGGGCCGACACCAGCAGGCCAAAGGACATGTTGGCCGCATACTTGCCGGTCGCGATGGGATTTCGTGACGGACCGAATCCACGTATACGTCGGGCCCGGTTGAGTTGTTGCCACGCTTCGCCGAGGCTCGCGAAGCGTTGGAGCGAAGCGGAAAACGCAGCAACGAATCTGCCCGGCAAGCGGAGCGTTTGGGCAAGGTAGTCGGCCAGACGAGACGGATCGATATAGCCCGCGGCCACCGATCCGGGCCAGGCGAGGATGACGATCCGTATGCCGGCGGTAAGAGCTTCGCGTTCGTCGTGGCCGCCAAGTCGCCAGGTCGAATAGACAATCGACAAGGCCGCAAACGAGGTGAAGGCCAGACAGAGAACGGGATATCTCCAGGACGGCAGAAACAGGAATGCGGCAAGCGCATAGGCGCCGACCGCGATGAGCGCCGTGTCGAAATCCCGGATCGCGAACGAACCGATGAGGGAGAAGAGACCGATGGAGATCAGCACGAGCGGGTTGAGACGCAGGATCTGTGACCTCATACGAGCACACCCGCGTTCAGTACGTAGTCGACCGCGCGCGGGATGTCGTCGTCATGGGTTGAGAGTCCGACAGCCGCGCCCGCCGAAGCCGCCGAGGCGAACCAGCCGACGACGGCGGCCCAGGTATTTCGGTCCTGACCCACCGTCGACTCGTCGAGGAGAACCACGCCTGGACGATGGGCAAGCGCAGCGGCGAGGGCCAGCCGACGCTGTTCGCCACCGGAAAGGCGATAAGGGTTGGCCATGGTGAGGTGGGCGAGGCCGAAGAGATCGAGGACCGAGGCCACGTCGATGTCCATTCCGAGTTGGCGTGACGTCTTCTCCACCTCTTCGCCGACTGTCGTCGCAAGGAAGCCATGTTCGGGATTCTGCGGGACCCAGCCGATCGAGCCGGCCAGTCGGGGCGAAGTCCACGTATGAACGGCTGGCTCGATCGTGCCCGACTTCGGCTTGAGCAGTCCGGCGAACGCTGCCAGTGCCGTCGACTTTCCGGCCCCGCTCGGCCCGGTGAAAGCCGTGACGGCGCCGGCGTTGAGTTGAGCAGTGAAGCCGGTGAGAGCATGCGACGTCTCGTTGCCTCGCAGGGTCCGGGTCACCAGGTCGATCGCCAAGCTGTCAACGAAGAGTTGGGGCGGGACTGATCTCGGCTCCACCAGATCACTCGGGACCTCAAGTGGAGTCGGCGCGGCCATGCCCGGCATCCATACGCCGTCGGGCGGACTGGAAGCGAGCAGCTCGGTCGGAGTGCAGTCATTGACGACGTCGCCACCTCTCGACAGCACGACAACGCGGTCGACTTGGTCGAGCCACGGACCGATTCGATGCTCGACAACGATCAGGGTCGAACCCGCCGAAACCTCAAGGATGGCTTCGCGCACGGCATCAGCGTTGGCGTCGTCGAGCATCGAGGT
>JBDSQP010000218.1:0-11146 GCA_039929755.1 Aeromicrobium sp.
TCCCAGTTGCGAGCGGCCTTGCCCGTGCCGCCGTATACGACGAGGTCCTCGGGGCGCTCCGCAACTTCGGGATCGAGGTTGTTCATGAGCATGCGCATCGGCGCTTCGGTCTGCCAGGAGCGCGCAGTGAGAGTGTTGCCGCGGGCGGCGTGGATGGTGGGGCGCGGGTCGGTCATCGTGAACCTTTCAGAACTTCTTGTGCGCGGGCGCTTTGATGAACGGGCGCGGTTGCGGAACGGAGGCAGTGAAGGCGCCGGCGAGGACGAGTTGGGTCGCGGCTTCGATCTCGGGGGCGAGGTAGCGGTCGGGACCCGGACCGCCGACGGTTTCGCGCAGCTTCCGGATGGCCTCGCCGGTCACAGGGGACGGCTGAAGCGGGGCACGTAGATCGATGCCACGTGCGGCGGTCAGGATCTCGATCGCGAGGACGCGGCCGAGGCCGTCGACAGCCTTGCGGAGCTTGCGGGCCGACGACCAACCCATCGACACATGGTCTTCCTGCATCGCGCTCGACGGTATGGAGTCGACACTCGCCGGGGCCGCGAGGCGCTTCAACTCCGAGACGATCGCGGCCTGTGTGTATTGCGCGATCATGTGTCCGGAGTCGACACCCGGGTCATCGGCGAGGAACGCCGGCAGCCCTTGGCTACGCGAAGTGTCGAGGAACCGGTCGGTACGACGCTCGCTCATGCTGGCCACGTCCGCGACCGGAATCGCGAGGAAGTCGAGGACATACGCAACGGGTGCGCCATGGAAGTTGCCGTTGGATTCGACGCGACCGTCATCGAGCACGGTCGGGTTGTCGATGGCCGAAGCAAGCTCGCGGCTCGCGACCGTTGCTGCGTAGTCGATGGTGTCGCGCGCGGCGCCATGAACCTGGGGCGAGCAGCGCATCGAGTAGGCATCCTGCACCCGCCCGTCACCCTCGCGGTGACTGGCAACTATCGGCGAATCGGCAAGGATCGCTCGCATGTGGGCGGCCGAGGCGGCCTGCCCCGGATGCGGTCGCAAAGCTTGCAAGTCGGCGGCCAGCACCTGGTCCGTACCCATCAGGCCTTCGATGCTCATCGCGGCGGCGAGATCGGCGGTTTCGATGAGTTTGCGCAGGTCATGTAACGCAAGGACGAGCATGCCCAGCATGCCGTCGGTGCCATTGATGAGTGCGAGGCCCTCCTTTTCGGCCAGCTCGACAGGTTCGATTCCATGAGCCCTGAGGGCTTCGGCGGCGGGCTTCGACTCGGTGCCGTCAAGAACTTCGCCTTCGCCCATCAAGGCGAGGGCGCAGTGTGCAAGTGGGGCGAGATCGCCGGAGCAGCCGAGGCTTCCGTACTCGTGTACGACCGGCGTGATGCCCGCATTGAGCAACGCCGCGAGTGTCTGCGCCGTCTCGACACGAACGCCGGTGTGACCGGTGCAAAGCGTTGAAAGCCGAAGCAGCATGAGGGCGCGGACGACTTCGCGTTCGACGTGAGGACCGGACCCGGCGGCATGCGAGCGGATGAGGCTCTTTTGCAACTGCGTTCGAAGCTCGGGAGCAATGTGTCGCTGGGCCAGGGCGCCGAAGCCGGTTGAAACGCCGTATACGGGAACATCGGAGGAGGCCAGCTGCTCGATGTGTTTGCGGGCACGGCCCATCGCATCGAGCGCATCCGCCCCAATCTCGACCCGCGCAGCGTGGCGGGCAACGGCGACAACATCATCGGCTGAGAGTGGGCCGACTCCTACGTGAACCATGACTCCATTGGACTCGGTTTTGGCCTGCTCGCGCCAGAGGATTTGGAGATATACTGTCTCGCATACGAGACATAATGGAGGGAGGCGAAATGACAAGAACGGTACCGGCAGCGACAGCGGCGCTCCGGGTGATGAAGTTCCTGTCCGGCCAGCCGCTCCCCGTCTCCGCGGTCCGCATCTCGCAGGTCGTGGACATACCGCGATCGTCGACCTATCACCTGCTCGCTGCCATGGCCGAAGAGGACTTCGTCATCCACTACCCCGACGACAAGACCTGGGGCATCGGCATCGCCGCGTGGGAGGTCGGACACGGCTTCGCCCAACAAGAACCGCTCGCCCGACTGGCCCGCATACCCCTGGCCCGGCTCGTCGACACTGTCGGGCAATCGGCCCACTTGGTCATGCTTTCGGACTCCGACGTTCTGTATGTCATCGAGGAGCGCGCGCCCGGTCGACCGCCTCTAGTCACCGATGTCGGCGTACGTCTGCCGGCACATCTGACCGCCTCGGGTCGGGCGATCCTCGCGACATTGCCGCCGGCGCAGATCCGCGCGCTCTATCCCGGCAAGGCCGCATTCGTCACTCGCACGGGCAAGGGGCCGCAATCACCGACCGAATTGCGACGGTTGTTGAGCACGACCCGTCGTCGCGGCTATGCCTCCGAGGACGGGGAGGTCACCGAGGGATTCGCCTCCCTTGCTGCACCGATAAAGTCGACCGCCATCCGCGCCAGCGTAGCTGTGACCTGGGATGCCACCCGCGAAAAGCCGACGGGAGATGTCCTGACCGCGGTGTTGAAAACGGCGAAGGAAATCTCCCGTAGGTTGAGCGCCCGGCACTAAGCCTTAAGCATCTTTCCTCTTGAAGAGCACCATCCCAGCGAACGCGACCACCGCGATCTCAGCGACGAACACTGCGAAGCCTGTCCAGGGATCCAGCATGGGATCTCCGAACGGAACAGGCACCACGATGCCAGGACCGGCGTTGCCCGGCATCAGCTTCATGATCCACTCGCCAGTTGTGCCGGGGATGAGTTGGACGACCTGGCCGATGATGAACACGAGCCCGAGAACGATCGAGATCGCCGCAGCCGTATGGCGCACCAAGAGACCGATCGCAGCAGCCAGGAGACCCAGGCCGGCCATGTACAGACCGGCTCCGAACATCGAGCGCAACACGTTGTCATCGGTCAGGGAGATACCGACGCCTTCGGCTTTCAGGAAGACATTGCCGCCGAAGTAGCCCAGGAACGCTGTCAGCGTTCCGACTACGAAGAGGAACGAGGACAAGACCAGCGCTTTGGCCGCGAGGACCGTTCCACGCCCGGGCGTTGCCGCCAGTGTCGCCCGGATCATTCCGGTGCCGTACTCCGAGGTGACCACCAGGGCACCGAGCACAACGGCCGAGATCTGGCTGAAGATCAGACCTTGAGTAATCAGCTCGCCGGCCGAATCGCCACCTTGGCCCTTGCCGACGTCACCGGCGAGAACGCCACAGATGATCGTGGTGAAGCCGGCTCCGAGAACGATCATCGAGGCGGCATTCCACCAGGTTGATCGAAGAGTCGTGAGCTTGATCGATTCGGACTTGATCGCGCGTTTCAAAACGCCGCCAGTACGTTCTGCGACAAGAGTGTTCATGCTGCTGCTCCTTCACGTGCGTGGTACTCGACGCTGTCAGCTGTGAGTTCCATAAATGCGTCTTCGAGCGATGACCTGACGAGCGTGAGTTCGTGCAGGCGCAAACCGTGGTCGGCGGCAAGGTCGCCGATCGACGCGGCGTTGATGCCCTGGACGCGAAGCTCATCTTCGAAGCGAGTGACCTCGACTCCGCTGCGGTTGAGCAGGGCCGCCACCGCGCCACGGTCGGGCGACTTCACCCGAACGTATGACGAG
This sequence comes from Aeromicrobium sp., assembly GCA_039929755.1. GTDB lineage: Bacteria > Actinomycetota > Actinomycetes > Propionibacteriales > Nocardioidaceae > JACMOZ01. Next base: position 3,630 of record JBDSQP010000218.1, read on the forward strand.
GCGTGCTCTGCCATGAACACGTTGATCGGGGCATCGGCGAGAACCTTGCCGCGACCGATGACGATCAGGTGATCGGCCATCAGCGCCATCTCCGACATGAGGTGGCTCGACACGAAGACGGTCTTGCCGTCTTCGGCGAGCTGGCGGGCGAGGGATCGCACCCAGCGGACGCCTTCGGGGTCGAGGCCGTTGACTGGCTCGTCCAGGATCACGATCGGCGGATCGCCCAGGAGTGCGGAGGCAATACCGAGGCGTTGCCCCATACCGAGGGAGAACTTGCCGGCACGCTGACCGGCGACCGATTCGAGGCCGACGAGCTCGAGGACTTCGCCGACGCGTGTGGTCGGGATGCCGTTGCTGGCCGCCATCCAGCGGAGGTGATCTCGCGCCGAACGTCCGGGGTGGATGGACTGAGCTTCGAGCAGGGCGCCGACTTCGCGAAGAGGTGCCGGCGAGTTGCCGTATCGATGACCGTTGACGGTGACCGATCCACGGCTCGGCTTGTCGAGCCCGAGGATCATACGCATCGTCGTGGACTTGCCGGCGCCGTTGGGGCCGAGGAATCCGGTCACACGTCCGGGTTCGACGACGAAGTCGATGCCGTCGACGGCAGTCTTGTCGTCGTAGATTTTTGTGAGGTTCTTGGCGGTGATCATGCGATCGCCCGGCCGTTGATGAGGGTAGGTTTCATAGCCCTCACGATGTCGCGAACGCCTCCTGTTGCACATCGGGGAAGCCACCCGACAACTCCCTGATCAACCCCTGAGGGTGGCTGAGGTCAACTCGGGCAGCGCGGGTTTACATGCCCTCAAGATCGAAAGCGTTTCGAATGGCCTCGGCAAGCAAGGTTTCCTGCTGCGGCAAGAGAAAACCGATCAGGCGGCCGATGGTGTCTGCTGGAACGGTCACGATGTTGTCGCAACTGATAACTGAATCGGATTCGAGACCATTCGAAGTGGTCACGTGAACCTCAGTCGATAGCCCCTTGACCGTACTGGTGATGGGAGCGATGGTCACTCTGGCCATGTGAGGGCGGACAATCTCCCTGGTCAAGATCACCACGGGTCGCGCTTTGTCAAGATTTGCAATATGGATCGGTCGCATCAGTCGAGACCCAGATGGACGCCGGCAGCATATGTGGCCAGCCCATCGAGATCGTCCGGCGCAGTGGAGTTGGCCAGGATCTGCGCGTCCTTCATGGCACTCTCTCGACGCCGCTCGCGCTCGATCGCTTTGGCCACGACCGCGGCCCTACTGCTCTCCACACCGTCTGCGACCACACGATCGATGAACTCGACTAGGTCGTCGGGCAGGCGCACCGCTATCTGGATCGTCATACCACAATCCTACCAGTTTGGGATTCACCTACATACCAGAGCTTGCGTTTAGGTCAGCAACTGGCGCGTATCTGCTCCCCTGCGCAATTCACCACTGCCGTCAGGTCGAGTCCGTATGTTGGGCCGCCGGCGACGTCGTACTCTTCGAGTCGCGCGGCACCACGCTCGAAGAGCCGCAGCGCGCCGATCCTGTTACCTCGGGCCGCGTGGGTGAGCGCAACACAGATCTGCGCGAGGCCTTGCCAAAGGTTCCGTTCCTCATCGGGCCCTGCCTTCCAGCGAGCCTCGAGAACCTCGTGGGCGGCGAACGGACGCCCCTCTTTCATCAAGCTTCGGGCAGACACCAAGGTCTCGTCCGGCGGCAGCGGCTCCTCCGAAACAGGCTCGACGCCAACACTTCCGTATGGCAACGGCCGGCCCAGGGCATCACGCGGCCGGGCCTGGCGCGGGCGCCCCGAAGCATCCCGATCCCGATTGCTGGTCATACGCCCCATGCTAGGTCGTCGTTCCCTTCAGATACGTTGTCGATCCAACCCACCAGGTAGGACCAACCCATGCCGTTCACTTTCATCCTGACGATCCTTCTTTTGATCGCCACGCCCTTGTCAGCTATCGCCTTCGCCGGGTCAAAGCACGACGACCCCACCAAGACAGGGCACAACGTTTCGAAGTTGATCGCCGGGCTCGGCTTCGGCTTCGCCCTCCTCATGCTGATCTTTTCCGTCCTCACCGTCGTGCCCACGCGAGACATCGGCATCGTGACCTCGTTCGGCAAGCCCGTCGGGACCCTCTCCAACGGCATTCACCTGAAAGCCCCGTGGCACAAGGTCAAGACCCTCGACGGCGCTATTCAAACCGACAGCAAGACCGGCACGCATGCGACCAGCACCAATGAGGGATGCATCGACATCCGCATCGGCAACGACTCAACCGCGTGCGTCGACAACTCGGTGCGCTGGCGGATCAAGTTGAGTGCGGGCGACATTCTCTACAAGGACTACCGCGAGATGAACAACATCCGCGACTCTCTCGTCACCCGCGAACTCAAGGCGGCCCTCAACGAAGTTCTGTCCGACTACAACCCGCTCGCCGACATCAGCGCGCTCAAGACCGATGTGAAGCCCGACCTCAACAAGTTCGCCACCGACGTCACGACCGCCCTCCAGGAAAGAGTCGGCGATCAGGTCGACATCCTCTCGGTCATTATTCCGATCATCCGATTCGACCGACAGACCCAGTCCAAGATCAACCTCTATCAGGCCGAGGTCGCCAACACTCGCATCGCTGAGCAGCGCGAAGAAACTGCCAAGGCTCAGGCTCAGGCCAACCGGAACCTCGCGGACTCCGTCTCGAAGGATCCGAATGTTCTGGTGTCGATCTGCCTCGACACATTGAATGAAATGGTCAAGGAAAAGCAGCCCGTGCCGATCGGCTTCTCGTGCTGGCCGGGCAACAACTCAACTGTCGTCCTCCCGAAGAGCTAGCTGTAGTCCTCGACGGAGACGACAGCGATTCGTAGCGTGACCCCAAACGTCGCCCGACCGGAGGCACCATGTCCACCGCATCAATGATCGCCACCATTGCCCTGGCACTTATTTTCCTGTCAGCGAGTTCGCTCAAGCTCTTCAAGGTCAAACAATCCCTTGAGATTCGTGACCACCTGGGTCGTACGCCTAGACAATGGACCGCCATCGGACTGGTCGAGCTGGCCGGAGTAGCGGGCCTTCTCGTGGGATTCGCCTACCAACCGCTCGCGACGCTTGCGGCCATCGGACTGGGACTCATGGGGATAGGCGCACTCGCGTCTCATGTACAGGCCAAGGACGGCCCGGCCGAATCAGTGGCCGCGGTCCTGGCCGTCGCCCTCGCGGTGCTCGCCCTGGTTTTCTACGCCACAACCTAGCCGGGCCGACTGCCGGTTCAGTGGGATTGCGAATGCATCTCGCCGTGCTCAACACACCGGGCGGTCCAGCCCGTAGGCACGACCTGGACGACCATACGCCGACGACACTGGGCGCAGAAGCGCGGCGGCTCCATACGCAACAACTCATCGCAATGCGTGTGATCGCGGGCGTTCAGAGCCTCGCCACAATGAGAGCAGAAGGTGTTCACAGCGTCTTTTGGAGTTCCTTGATCGGCATGCCGAGCTCGGCCAGCAGGTCGATGTCCTCGTTGGCGTCGCGGCCGAGGGTCGTGAGGTAGTTGCCCACGATGACGGCGTTGACTCCACCGAGCAGACCTTCGCGGGTGCCGAGGTCGCCGAGAGTGAGCTCGCGTCCACCGGCATAGCGCAGGATCGTGTGCGGCATCGCGAGTCGGAAAGCGGCGATCGTACGCAGCGCATCCTGCGAGCTCATGAGTTCCTGGTCGCCGAAGGGCGTTCCCGGACGGGGGTTGAGGAAGTTGAGTGGCACTTCGTGCGGCTGCAGTTCGGCAAGCTGCACGGCCAGTTCGGCGCGCTGTTCGAGGGTCTCGCCCATACCGACGAGTCCGCCGCAGCACAATTCCATACCCGCTGCGCGAACCATGAGGCACGTGTCCCAGCGCTCTTCATAGGAGTGAGTGGAGACGACCTGCGGAAAGTAGGACTTTGCGGCTTCAAGGTTGTGGTTGTAGCGGTGAACGCCCATCTCGGCGAATTCATCGACCTGGGCCTGGGTCAGCATGCCTAGTGAGCAGGCGATGTTGATGTCGACCTCGGCCTGGATGGCCTTGATGCCTTCGCGGACCTGGTCCATGAGGCGCTGGTCGGGACCGCGTACAGCGGCGACGATGCAGAATTCGCTCGCGCCCGTCTTGGCGGTTTCCTTGGCGGCTTCGACGAGCTCGGGGATGTTGAGCCACACCGCGCGAACCGGCGACTGGAACTGGCCGGACTGGCTGCAGAAGTGACAGTCCTCGGGGCAACCGCCGGTCTTGAGGGACACGATGCCCTCGACCTCGACCTCGGGGCCGCACCATTTCATACGCACCGCATGCGCGAGCTCGAGCAACTCCGGGATCTGCTCATCCGGGATGCGAAGGATCTCGACAAGATCCTTCTCGGAGAGTCCCAGACCCTGTTCGAGAACCTGGTCGCGCGCTGTCTGGAGTACGTCAGTCATGGGAGAAATCTATCGGCGCCCACTCACACGGACTACGCCGGTATGCCCGAAATGACAGCCCGATAGCCTGATCCTCGCCATGAATGACCCGATCGAGTTCGACCGTTCGCACATCTGGCACCCCTATGCGCCCATGACCTCGGGTGTTGCGCCGTTGCTGGTTCGATCGGCCTCCGGTGTTCGGCTCACGCTCGATGACGGCCGCCAACCGATCGATGCGATGTCGTCCTGGTGGGCGGCCATCCACGGTTATTGCCATCCCCAACTTGATGCCGCAGCACATCACCAGATCGATCAGATGTCCCACGTCATGTTCGGTGGCCTCACGCATGAGCCCGCCATCGAGTTGGCTCGGCGCCTTCTGTCCTTTGCCCCCGACGGTCTGGACAAGGTCTTCTTCGCCGACTCAGGTTCGGTGTCGGTCGAGGTTGCGATCAAAATGGCACTCCAATACCAACGCGGTCTCGGCAACCCTTCGCGGACCAAGCTCGTCACGATCGGCGGCGGCTATCACGGCGACACGTTCGGCGCGATGAGCGTGTGCGATCCCGTCGGCGGTATGCATTCGATGTTCACCGAAGTTCTGGCTTCGCAGATCTTCTTGCCGCGACCACCTTCGGGCCTTACAGCCGACATCTCGGAATGGACCGAGGCAGCCTCCAAACTGCTGGACCGCGATGACATCGCCGGGATCATCGTTGAGCCGGTCCTCCAAGGCGCGGGCGGTATGCACGTCTATCCGCCGACCGTCCTGACCTGGCTCCGTGAGCAGGCGGACGCAAGAGGATGGTTGCTGATCCTCGACGAAATTGCGACCGGCTTTGCCCGGACCGGCGAGATGTTCGGCGCCGACCATGCTTCGGTCACTCCCGACATCATGTGCGTCGGCAAGGCCCTGACCGGCGGATACATGACCCTCGCCGCAGTCTTGTGCACCAACGAAGTCGCCGCCGGCATCGACGCTTCGGAGTCCGGCGCCCTGATGCATGGGCCGACGTTCATGGCCAACCCGCTTGCCTGCGCCGTCGCCAGCGCCAACCTCGACCTGCTGATCGCCTCCAATTGGCGAGCCAACATTGCCCGTATCAACGGTGGGTTGTCGACGGGACTTGAAGCCGCCCGCGATTTCCCGCAGGTCGCTGACGTACGTACGATCGGAGCTGTCGGCGTCATCCAGCTCGACCGGCCTGTCGACATGGCGCTGGTGTCGAAGGTCGCTCTCGACAACGGCGTGTGGGTGCGGCCGTTCCGCGATCTCATCTACACCATGCCGCCCTACATCAGCACCGACGACGAACTCGTGACGATCACGACCGCATTGGTCGCCGCAGCAGGAGCTTCCGTATGAGAGAGCGACAGCGAACGAATCATTACGCAGGGCTCATTCCGTTGCCTTCGTATCGGGCATTTCTCACGGAGGTGACGGTATGACCTTGCCAGAATGGCTGGCCGCTCAGGCCAAGATCCGTGAACGCGACGGGCTGGTCCGATCGTTGAAACCGCGAACCGATGACGACCTCATCGATCTGGCCGGCAACGACTATCTCGGCCTCTGCGGCGACCCGCGTGTGATGGCCGCCGCCGCGCAAGCCGCCCTTCGCTGGGGTGCAGGCGCGGGCGCCTCGCGACTGGTCACCGGAACGCTCCCGATTCATTCCGATCTCGAGGCAGCCCTCGCCTCCTACACCGGCCAGAGTGCGGCCCTGGTCCACTCAACCGGCTATCACGCCAACCTCAGTGCGGTCACGGCTCTTGCCGACTCCGACACTCTTCTTGTTTCGGATGCGCACATCCACGCCTCGCTGGTCGATGCCTGCAGGTTGTCCAGCGCGCCACTCAAAGTGGTCCCCCACAATGACCTGGCCGCGGTCGAGGATGCTTTGGTCACGCGCACTCAGGCGCGCGCCATCGTCCTCGCCGAATCGATCTACTCCGTCCTCGGCGACCGGGCCCCGCTGCTCGAACTCGCCGAGTTGTGCGACCGCCACGAGGCAATCCTGATCGTCGACGAAGCCCACGGCATCGGTGTCGCCGGCGGCGGACGCGGACTGGTCTTCGACCTCGGCCTCGCCGGGCGGGAAAACGTCATCGTGACCATGACACTGTCGAAGGCCCTCGGCAGTCAGGGCGGAGCCGTCCTCGCGGGCCCCGACGTCATCGACCACCTGGTCAATCGGGCCCGCCCCTTCATCTATGACACCGGTCTGGCCCCTGCCGCCGCGGGCGCCGCCCTTGAGGCGCTTCGCCTGATCGATGAAGCGCCCGCTCTGGTGGCGCGCGTCAATGCGGTTGCGGCGACCCTGTCCACAGCAGCGGGCATCGCCCAACCCGCTGGCGCCGTGATGTCAGTGGAGATGCCCGGCCCGCTCGAAGCGGTCGCCGCTCAGGCCGAGTGTGCGCGCCAAGGCGTCCGAGTCGGGTGTTTCCGGCCGCCTTCGGTTCCCGACGGCATCAGCCGACTGCGCATCACCGCTTCGGCCGGTGTCACCGACGACGAACTCGACAAGGCCTGCGCGGTCATCGAGCAGGTCGCCCGATGAGATTTCCGAACTCCAAATACGTGATCGTCACCGGCACCGACACCGGCGTCGGCAAGACCGTCACAACAGCGGCCCTTGCCGTCGCCCTGGAGGAGCGCGGGTTTCGGGTGGCGATCGTCAAGCCGGTCCAGACCGGTGTCGAGGGCGACGATGCCGGCGACGTCGATGAGATCGTCCGGATGACCGGCATCACCAGCGTCTACGAATTCGTCCGACTCGAAGCCGCGCTCGCGCCGGAGTCAGCGGCCATGCTCCAACTCGCAGAACTCTCGACGGTTGCCGAACTCGCCGATCGTCTGCGCATGATCGATGCCGACGCCGTCCTGATCGAAGGGGCCGGCGGCCTGCTGGTCCGGATCGATCTCGACGGAGGCACCTTGCGTGACCTCGCCAAAACCCTTCGGGCCGAAGTGATCGTCGTCGGCAGGGAAGGCCTCGGAGCCCTCAACCATTTCGCGCTCACGGTGGAAAGCCTCCGTGGCGCGATTCGGCACGAGCCGCACGTCGTCATCGGTTCCTATGCCTCCGAACCAGGC
>JBDSQP010000219.1:0-2753 GCA_039929755.1 Aeromicrobium sp.
CGCTGGGACACCGACTGGTTCTGGTGTTCGGGAGCCTTCGGTGCGCAAATCCCTTGGGTGCGACGCGTGTGGCCCCGACGCTGGCGCCGCAGCGACGTCTATCACAAACTCGTCGGCCTCGATGGCAAGCTCGGGATCAGCAGCAGGCTCGACAAGCTCAAAAAGGTCGAGAAGCGCGAACGCGTCATCCAGGACATCGAAGTCCCTCTCGATGCGCTGCCCGAATTCCTCGAATGGTTCGACGGCGCAGTCGGAATGCGCCCGGTCTGGCTCTGTCCCTTGCAAGCCCACCGAAAATGGCCGCTCTATCCGCTCGCAGTCGGTGAAACCTACGTCAACGTCGGGTTCTGGGGCACCGTCGAAGTCCCGGCCGAAAGCCCCGATGGAGCGCTCAATCGCCTGATCGAATCAAAGGTTTCGTGCCTCGGTGGACATAAATCTCTGTATTCGGAATCTTTTTACGACCGAGAGACTTTCAACAAGATGTATGGCGGTGAGACGCTGGCTGTTGTGCGTGAACGATACGACCCCCTGGGTCGCCTGACGGATTTGTATGACAAAGCGGTGAGGAACTCATGACGATCGACATCGGCACACGATTTACCATTGCGAACGCATTCGACCGGCTCATGCAGGACGGACTGCCGTTCCGATTCTCGGCCTATGACGGCAGCACCGCCGGGCCCGAAGACTCACAGATCCATCTGCGGCTCCTCAACGAGCGCGGACTCTCCTATCTGATGACCGCCCCCGGCGACCTTGGGTTCGCACGGGCATACGTGGCGGGAGACCTCGAGCTCGAAGGCGTACATCCGGGCGACCCCTACGATGCGATGACCGCTCTGAAGGCCCAACTGAGGGTCAAGATGCCCTCCCCGGCAGAGATGTTGCAAATCATCCGCAGCCTGGGCTTCGGCAACCTCAAGCCACCGCCGCCCCCGCCGGAGGAGCACCTGCCCAGGTGGCGCCGCGCCCTCGAAGGCTTGCGGCACAGCAAGACGCGCGACGCCACGGTGATCCACCACCACTACGACGTGTCCAACCGCTTTTATGAGTTGGTCCTCGGGCCTTCGATGACCTATACGTGCGCCGTGTTCAACGAACTTGACTCATCGCTCGAGGAGGCGCAGTTCGAGAAGTACGACCTCATTGCCCGCAAGCTCGCACTCGAACCGGGTCAGAGGCTCCTCGACCTCGGCTGTGGCTGGGGCGGAATGGTTCGCCACGCTGCCAAGCACTATGGAGTCAAGGCCCTCGGCGTGACGTTGTCCGAGGAGCAGGCCGCCTGGGCTCAGGAAGCCATCAAACGCGAAGGCCTCGAAGACCTCGCCGAAGTCCGGTTCATGGACTACCGCGATGTCGTTGAGACCGGGTTTGACGCGGTCAGTTCGATCGGCTTGACCGAACACATCGGCAGGGGCAATTACGACTCGTACTTCGGCTTTGTCAGTTCGCGGCTCACGCCCGGCGGACGGCTGCTCAACCACTGCATCACGCGCCCCGACAACAGGTCGATCGACACCGGTGCCTTCATTGACCGGTATGTGTTCCCCGATGGCGAGCTCACGGGTGTTGGTCGCATCACGACGTCGATCCAGGACAACGGACTCGAGGTTCGTCATGTCGAAAATCTCCGCGAGCACTACGCCTTGACCCTTGCCGGCTGGTCGCGAAACCTCGAAGCCCACTGGGATGAATGCCTGGAAGAGGTCAGCTTGGGCACGGCCAAGGTATGGGGCATGTACATGGCCGGATCGCGCTATGCCTTCGAGCGCAACGAGGTCGAGCTTCATCACGTGCTCGCGGTCAAGGCAGACAACCACGGCAACGCGAAGTGGCCGTTGCGACCCAATTGGGGAAGCTAAAAACCCGGCAGACGTATGGTCTCCACCTCACAGGTTGGGTTCCGATATGCTCTATTCCGCGCGCGCAACGGGTTCGCGCGTCATGTCGATCTTGTAATTGGGGAGGTTGCGCGCCTGTGGACGCGTCCCTACCGAAGTACATGCGTGATATTGCCGCCAATATCCGCAAGAGCCCTCGAGCTCTTGCGGATCAGTTCTTGCGTGATGAGTCAGTGCAGGCTCCCGACCTGATTGCGCTGATGGCGACTCGCGGTGAAATGAACTACGAGCGAACGCTTGCGACGGTTCGGTCAGTGCTCACCGGAGAACTCTCCACGGAGTGGGCGACGGAGTTCTTTGAACTCGGGGCGCTTGCGGCCCTGGCTAGGCTGATGGCCGGCCGGCCCGGCCCCGGACGTGACACCTCAGAATCGGCAGCCCTTTCGCAGGCAGTCCGACTGATACGCGGAGACAGGTCCCTTCCGTTCGATACGGACCGCATCGAGGCTCAGGCCAACCTCAAAGCCAAACAATTCACGCATCTCGAGCGCCATCTGGACGATTTCGATATCGAAGACCCGCTTCGCTGGATGGTGCGCACGGAGTGCCTCCACCCCGAGGTGGGGAAGCCCGGCTCCGATTTCGACAGCTGGCTCGAATCGTTCAACCGACTCTTTCTCGACAACGGACTACTTCCCGTTTTGATTCCTGACGGCCCTGGCGCCCGATTCGACCGAATCTGCGTCGATGTGCCCGAAGAGATGAGGACGACTGACCCGGACCTGCCGCTGGTGACCGTCATCATGTCGGCGTTCAAGCCCGACCAAAGTCTTCGTACGGCCATTGGTTCGCTCATCAACCAGACCTGGCGCAATCTCGAAATCCTGCTCGTCGACGACTGTTCGCCGC
>JBDSQP010000220.1:0-4923 GCA_039929755.1 Aeromicrobium sp.
GACATGCGTACCGTCGCCGAGGTGCTCGATCGATTCGATCTCGCCGTGCGTGTGGATCTGGTTGAGCAGGTCACCACGGGCATACGGCAAAATCACGTCGACCTTGGCCGTGGGTTGCGGCAGATCCGACTCAATTGCGCTCAGCAACTCGTCGAAACCCTCGCCCGTATGTGCGCTGACGACAACAGCGTGTGGCTCCTTGCCCAGGAGGCGAGAGATGACAAGCGGATTGGCGACGTCGGCCTTGTTGATGACGATGATCTCGGGGATGCCCGTGGCCTTGACCTCGGCAAACACCTCGCGAACAGCGGCGATCTGGCCCTCGGGGTCGGGGTGTGCGCCGTCGACGACGTGCAGGATCAGGTCGGACTCTGCGACCTCTTCGAGGGTCGATCGGAACGCTTCAATGATCTGGTGTGGCAGGTGACGCACGAAGCCAACGGTGTCGGACAACGTGTAAATGCGACCGTCGGAGGTCTCGGTGCGACGAGTCGTCGGATCGAGGGTGGCGAACAGGGCGTTCTCGACGAGTGCACCGGCATCGGTCAGCCGGTTGAGGATGCTGGACTTTCCGGCGTTGGTGTAGCCGGCGATCGCGACGGCAGGCACTTCGTTCTTGCGACGCTGAGCCTTCTTGGTCTCGCGCGTGACTGCCATTTCCTTGAGCTCTTTGCGGAGCTTGACGATCTTGGTCTGGATGTGGCGACGGTCAGTTTCGAGTTTGGTCTCACCGGGTCCGCGGCTGCCGATGCCCTCACCGCCCGATGTCTGGCCACCGGCCTGGCGGGACAGGTTGCCACCCCAACCGCGCAGCCGCTGGGTTTGGTAGTTGAGCTGGGCAAGCTCGACCTGGGCCTTGCCCTCTTTGGACTTGGCGTGCTGGGCGAAGATGTCGAGGATCAGCGCCGTACGGTCGACGACCTTGATCTTGACCCGATCTTCGAGGTTTCGGAGTTGGCTCGGTGCGAGTTCGCCGTCGCAGATGACAGTGTCAGCTCCGGTCGACTCGACGATGGCCTTGAGCTCTTCGACCTTGCCGCTGCCGATGTAGGTCGCGGGATCGGGCTTCTGCCGGCGCTGGATCAGGGCGTCGAGGACTTCCGAACCTGCCGTTTCGGCAAGGAGTTTGAGCTCGGTGAGGGAGTTCTCGGCGTCCTCGGCCGTACCGTTCGTCCATACGCCGACGAGAATGACGCGCTCGAGAAGAAGCTGGCGGTATTCGACTTCGGAAATGTCCTGGAGTTCGGTTGAAAGACCGGCAACCCTTCGCAGGGAATGGCGCTCTTCGAGCTCGAGTCCAGTCGTGTTTCCGTCAGTTACGGGGTCTGTCATACCAGCCATTCCATGTCGCCGCGGGCCACTATCTGAGCCGGTCCGGCGAGGATCATTCGGTTGTCTTCGGTCCACGTCACATGGACGGTGCCACCGGGCACATCCACTTGATAGGTGACGGGCTTTTCTGCTCGATCGCCAAGCGCCGCGGCAACACCGACCGCGCAAGCGCCGGTGCCGCACGAACGGGTCTCGCCCGAGCCGCGTTCGTGAACTCGCATTGCGACGTGGTTGGCGCCCTCACGTACGACGAACTCGATGTTGACGCCGTTGGGGTAGGTTTCCTGGTCGTATTCGGGTTCATCGATGAGCGTGCCGGCATCGCTGAGGCGTTCGACGAACACCACGGCGTGCGGATTGCCAGTGGTGATGTGCAGGGCTTCCCAGGCGCGGTCGTCGACACTCACCTTGGAGGTGTCGAGGATTTTCGGCGTACCCATGTCCACACTGATCGTTTCGCCGTCAATCGTCACGGTCTTGACGCCGTCGCGTGTGCCAATCGGGATCGGGTGATCGGCGTCGACCAGTCCCTCTTGGGCGAGGTGGAGGGCGAAGACGCGGATGCCGTTGCCGCACATCTCGCTGACCGAACCGTCGGCGTTGCGATAGTCCATGAACCATTCAGCGTCGCCAGCCCATTCAACCGGCAGAGCACCAAAGGCCTCGCTCCGTATGACGCGCAGGACTCCGTCGGCACCGATGCCGCGGTGCCGATCGCACAGGTCGGCCACGAAAGCCCCATCGAGATTGCCGTGGATGGTGCCGTCATGGTCCGGGAGCAGCACGAAGTCATTCTCCGTACCGTGCCCCTTGAGCCATGGGAATGTCATGCCCCAAGTCTACGGCCTGCAACGAATCTTCCGGCTTGCTCGACTTTGTCGGCGGCGTCGTACGCGATCCAGCGGATGCGGGGGTCCTTGCGGAACCACTGGTCCTGGCGGCGGGCGAACTTGCGAGTGCCTGTCACCGTTGCCTCGCGGGATTCGTCCTCGGTGATCAGTCCGTTGAGGAAATCGAGGACCTGCGAATAGCCGAGGGCCCGGCTCGCCGTGCGGCCCTTTTCGAGCCCTTGGTCCTTCAACGTGCGAACTTCGCCGACAAGGCCCTGCTCCCACATCAGATCGACGCGGCGGGCGATGCGTTCGTTGAGGACGTCGCGAGGGACATCGATGCCAATGACGGTCACATTGTCGAACGCATACTCGAGCGCCGGCAGAGTAGCGGCGTAGGGCTTGCCTGTGAGGTCGATGACTTCGAGGGCGCGAACTATCCTGCGGCCGTTTGTGGACAGGATCTGGGCGGCCGCCTCGGGATCACGGGACGCCAGCATCTCGTGAAGGGCCTCAGGTCCATGTTCGGCGAGCGCGGCGTCCCACGTCGCGCGGATGGCGGGATCAGTCCCCGGGAATTCGAACTAGTCGAGTACGGCCCGTATGTACAGAGCCGAGCCGCCAACAAGGATCGGAACGACGCCCCTGGCCAGGCAATCGTCAATCGCGGCGCGTGCCCATACCTGGAATTCAGCGACGGTTGCAGGCTCGGTGATGTCGAGGATGTCGAGCAGGTGATGCGGGATCCCGGCTCGTTCGGCGATCGACAGTTTGGCGGTCCCGATGTCCATACCGCGATAAACCTGCATCGAGTCCACATTGATGATCTCGGCGCGTCCGAGCGACTGCGCGAGGCCAACGGCCAAGTCTGACTTACCTGCCGCCGTCGGGCCGATGATGGCCACGATGTGGTCGACAGAGGACATAAATCCAGTCTGGCAGGTAACGTGACAACGACTGGGAGCGGTCCAGCTCACATCGACGAGAAAAGGACTAGTTGCATGGGATTCCTCGACAAGCTAAAAGGTCGTTCAGGCGAAATCAAGGAAAAGGCCGCCGACCTCGCCGGGCAGCATGGCGACAAGATTGATGCCGGCCTGGACAAGGCCGCCGACCTCGCCAACAAGGCGACCAAGGGCAAGTACGAAGACAAGATCGACGCCGCGACGGAGAAGGCCAAAGAAGCGGCCGAAAAGCTGGGCGAGGGCGACAAGGCCTGAGCTAGAAGACCCAATTGGCTACCCAATAGCCCACTCCGAAGGGTGCCTCGTTGTAACGCAATTGCGCTGCGACAGAGGCACCTTTTGCTTTGGCGGCGTTACGGCCCAGTTGTATGAGGGGCTGCGCGCCCCCGGCCCAGAGTTCGGCCGCCAACTGTTCGTCGATTGCGGCCAGGGTATGCGCGTCGCCGGCCGCGAGCGCCGAGGCGATCGACTCGTCGAAGGCTTCGGCACGCTCATCGAGATAGCCCGGCGCCTCCTTCGTACGTTTGGCACTGCCGTCGGCCATGACGAGGAGCGCCGTTCGGCCCTTGGGGTCGACCTCACCGGTGGCGTAGGCGCGTGAGCCGCTCCAGCCGTTGCGGTTGAGGAGCCACGCCCCGATTGTCAAGCCCAACGGGAGTTCATCGGTCTCTCCCCCGGCATGCACATCGACGCCATACTGCCCGAGGCTGCCACCGGCGTGATGGTCCCAAAAGCGGTCCTTCGGCCCGTCGCCGATAACGACAATGTGATCGGGCTCCAGCGCGATGAGTTTCTGGACGGCCGTGTCGCATGCGTCGCGCAATGAGTCGAGATCTGGCGCCGCACCCTGCGCGACTTCGGGCACGAGCATCGGCGGGTGCGGACATACGGCGGCGGCAATGATCACGGTTCGAGGTTAGATCAGATCGGGGATGGACCTAGCCACCGACGTGGATGGCCGGGCGCTCTTCGATGTCGGGCTCGACTTCACGCAGCACTTCGCGCGTCACCGGGCCTGTCTCGCCCTGGCCGAGCAACACGTACTTCACCATGTGGCGGATGGGGCTTCCTTCGGACCAGACGAAGTAGCAGTGCGGCCGCAGTCCCGTCGCATCGCGCAGGTGCAGGAGGATCGCGGCGAGCGTGTTGGGGACAACGGGACTGTCGACCTTCAGGACCCGAAAGCCGCCGATGGTCTCGCCCCGCACCTTGAGATCTGTGGCGAAGTCCGAGTGATCGGCGACGTCGACTTCGAGGAACATGAACGGAACGCCGGCCGGTATGGGGTTGATGGCGCGCTGCTCGCGCTCCTTGTCCCGATATTCGGCGAAGTCGCCGGCTTGCCGCTTGTTGGCGATGATGTGCAGTTCGCCGGCCCGCTTTGCCTCTTCGACAAATGCCGCCGCGCCCTTGTCGAAAGTGATGCTGTCGGCCCGGAGCTCCGTCGTGCGGGAAATGCGCGACACCACCGAAACGAGAACGATGCCGAGGATGAATGCCCCCGAGATGAGGAGGCCGTCCGGAGCATCGACCACGTTGGTCACCAGCGCATACGCGAAGATCAGCGTCACGATGCCGAAGCCGAATGTCGCTTTGGTACTGCCCGCCCGCCGCGCCGCCACTGTCACGGCGAAAGCGGCCGAAACCATCATCGCCAGGATTCCGGTGGCGTATGCCGCGGCCTGTGCGTTGACGTCGGCCTTGAAGGCGATCGTGATGATGATGGCGATTGCGGTGTAGACGAGCACGACCGGGCGGACGGCGCGACCCCATTCGGGCGTCATGCCGTAGCCGGG
>JBDSQP010000221.1:0-2764 GCA_039929755.1 Aeromicrobium sp.
GGGCGGCATCGATCTTGAGACCCCACGGCTCGGTGGTCGGCTTGCCGAACAATTCCTGATTGAAGTAGTTTCCCCAGCGGCCGATCGCCTGGGCGATGAGAATTCCGGGCGCGAGGGCATCGGCGACCTCCGAGAACTTCACGTCATACCGGCGGCAGCCGATGAGGGCTCCGACCGCTCCGAGGGCGATGGCGCCCCATATGCCCAGGCCGCCCTCCCATATCTTCAGCGCGTTGACCGGGTTCCTGCCCTCACCGAAATAAAGTTCGGGGTCCGTGATCACGTGATAGACCCGGGCGCCGACGATGCCGAAGGGGATCGCCCACATCGAGACATCGCCAATCACACCGGGCTTGCCACCTCTGGCAGTGAAGCGCTTCTCGCCGACCCAGATCGCGACAAGCGCACCGATCACGATGCCAAGGGCGTATGCCCTCAGCGGCAGCGGACCGAGGTGCCAGACACCCTCAGAGGGGCTGGGGATGAACGTAACAAGCATCTAGCATTCCTTCATCTTTCGACGCCTGCGCGAAGGTCCCCTGCAAGGGCGCGAATGGCGTCAAGGCCGGCGGCCTCGTCTGAGGCGTCCAACAGGCAGCGTACGAGGGCAGACCCAACGATGACCGCATCGGCAAACTTTGCTACTTCGTGCGCTTGCTCGCCGTTGCTCACACCGAGACCCACCCCGAGCGGTTTGTCCGTGATTTTGCGGAGCCTCGCGATGAGTTCGGGGGCAAGGCTACTGGTCTGTTCTCTCTGACCTGTCACTCCCATGACCGCGGTCGCGTAGATGAAACCACTCGCTGCCTCTGCGGTCATCGCAAGCCGCGCATCGGTCGACGAAGGTGCGACGAGGAAGATCTGATCCAGCCCGTGCACCTTGGCCGCGGCCGTCCACTCCCCTGCTTCGTCGGGAATGAGGTCCGGGGTGATGAGCCCGGACCCGCCGGCTTCGGCGAGCGCTGCCGCAAACGCATCGACGCCAAAACGTTCGACCGGATTCCAGTAGGTCATGATCACGGTTGGCGCGCCTGAGGCGACTGATGCTCGTACAACCTCGAAAGCATCCCGGGTCCGAATGCCACCGGCCAGTGCCTGCTCGGCCGCGGCCTGAATCGTCGGGCCGTCCATCACCGGGTCGCTGTAGGGCAAACCCACCTCGACGATGTCCACGCCGCCTTCAACCATGGCCTCGATCGCTTTGATGGAGTAGTCAAGAGTCGGGAATCCGGCTGGCAAGTAACCGACGACGGCCGCACGGTTCTCGGCACGGATCTCAGCGAGCCGATTGCTCAAGGAACTCATGACTCGTCCTTGCCCAGGAGACCGAAGTACTCAGCGGCGGTATGGACGTCCTTGTCACCACGACCCGACAGGTTGACCAGGATGGTCGAATCCGGGCCGAGCTCCTTGGCAATCTCGAGGGCGCCGGCGAGTGCGTGGGCCGATTCGATCGCAGGGATGATGCCTTCGGTCTTGCACAGGATGTCGAAGGCTTTCATCGCCTCGGCATCCGTTGCCGGCCGATAGGTGGCCCGGCCGATGTCGGCGAGGTACGAGTGCTCCGGACCGACCCCCGGATAGTCCAGGCCGGCCGAAATCGAATGGGACTCGATGGTCTGACCGTCGTCATCCTGCAAGAGGAACGATCGAGCGCCGTGCAGAACGCCAACCTCTCCGGCGGTGATGGTCGCCGCATGACGACCGGTTTCGAAACCGTCGCCGCCAGCCTCGATTCCGTAGAGCTTGACGTCTTCGTCGGGGATGAAGGCGGTGAAGAGCCCAATCGCGTTGGAGCCACCACCGACGCAGGCAACTGCCGCATCGGGCAACTTGCCGAGAAGTTGGAGACACTGGGCCCGGGCCTCGTCACCGATGCCGCGTGTCAGATCACGAACCATTGACGGGAACGGATGTGGCCCGGCGGCGGTCCCGAATAGGTAGGACGTCGTTTCGACACTTGACACCCAGTCGCGCAGCGCCTCGTTGATTGCATCCTTCAACGTACGGCTGCCGGTCTTGACCGAAACAACGGTCGCGCCGAGCATCTCCATCCGAGCGACGTTCAGCGCCTGGCGCTGCGTGTCGACTTCGCCCATGTAGACGACGCATTCGAGATCGAGGTAAGCACAGGCGGTGGCCGAGGCGACACCGTGCTGACCCGCGCCGGTTTCGGCGATTGCTCGCGGCTTGCCGATTCGTTTGGCCAACAGTGCCTGGCCGAGGACGTTGCGGATCTTGTGCGCGCCGGTGTGGTTCAGGTCTTCGCGTTTGAGCAGGATGCGAGCCCCGGCAACCTCCGAGAAACGCGTCGCGTCATACAACATGCTCGGGATGCCGGCGTATTCGCGCAACATCCGGTCGAGCTCGGCCATGAACACCGGATCGGCCCTCGCCGAGGTCCAGGCGGCATCGAGCTCGTCGAGTGGGGCAATGAGTGCTTCGGGCATGAAGCGGCCGCCGAAGCGGCCAAAGTGTCCAGACGCGTCTGGCTGGTTGTACGTGGTCATCGGGTGACTCCCTGGAGATACAGGTTCAATCGTGGAAACTGGACGAGACGCTAGCGAAATCTCGCTTTACCATCGGTGCTGCAGCGCGGGATGAGCACCGGCCGCAACAAGGTCCGCCACGCTGGAACGTGGATTGTTGTCCTTGACGAGAGTTTCGCCGACCAGCACGACATTGGCGCCGGACTTGGCGTACTCGATGACGTCGTGCGGTCCGCGCACGCCGGACTCGGCGACCCTGACCACAGAGTCGGGTA
>JBDSQP010000222.1:0-10607 GCA_039929755.1 Aeromicrobium sp.
TGAGAGCGGACCGCGCTTGAGAAGGCCCACGCCATGCTCGCCGGTGATCGTGCCTCCAAGCTCGAGGCCGAGAATCATGATTTCGTCGAACGCCGCGTAGGCACGCCTCGACTCATCGGTATCGGCACTGTTGAAAACGACGGTCGGATGGAAGTTGCCGTCGCCCGCGTGGCCGACGACGCCGATCGTCAGGTGCTGCTCGGCCGAAATCTTTTCGATCCCAGCGATCAGGTCTGCGAGGCGATCCCGAGGTACGCATACGTCGTCGATGAGGGTGGTGCCCATGGCTTCGAATGCGGTCAACACTTCGCGTCGGGCCGCGAGCAGAGCGTCGGCCTCTTGTTCGGTTTCGGCGATGACGACGTCGACCGCGCCGGCCTCGCGAAGGACCGTCGCGATCGATTCGATCTCGGCGTCTCCCGCAGGACCGCCGGCATCGGATTGGGCCAGGATCACCGCGTCGACGCTGCTGTCGAAGCCGAGATGAAACGTGTCATTGACCCCTTGCACGCTGGTCCGGTCCATGAACTCAAGCAGGCTCGGCACGACTCGCGAAGTGACGATGCTCGAGACCGCGAGTGCTGCGTCGTTGGCGTCGGTGAACGTGGCGGCGAGGGTTTTTGGGCGCTCGGCGGCGGCCCGCAGGCGCAGTGTGGCCTCGGTAATGATGCCGAGGGTGCCCTCTGAACCGACGAAGAGACGCGCCAAGTCGTAGCCGGCTACACCCTTCACTGTTGTCCGCCCGGTCCGCAGGATTTCTCCGGATGCCAGCACGACCTCTAGGCCGAGTACGTAGTCGGTCGTGACGCCGTACTTCACGCAACACAGGCCACCGGAATTCGTGGAGAGGTTGCCGCCGATTGTGCAAAATTCTTTGCTGCTCGGATCGGGCGGATAGAACAGTCCCACCTCGGCGACGGCCCTCCCGAGGACCGCGTTGAACACGCCGGGTTGTGTGACGACATAGCGGTTGGCCTGGTCGATCCGGACGATTTCGTCCATCGCTTCGAGGCTGACGACAAGGCATCCGTCGATCGCATTCGCGCCACCGGACAAACCGCTTCGCGCCCCCTGGGGGACAACGGGAACGCCATGCTTGTTGGCCACCCGGAGTGTGTCCGAGACTTCGGCGGTCGATTGCGCCCGAATGACTGCCAACGGCATACCGGCATCGCAGAACATGGCGCGATCGGTTCGGTACGACTCCATGAGCTCGACGTCGGTGATCAGGCTCAGAGGCGACAGGCATTCGCGAAGCTCGGCCAGGACCGCTGATTCGTCGATGGCGGTCATCAGGCGTTCTTGATCGCTTCCTCGAGGGCTCCGAGAATGAGCTTGACCGAGGAGTTGTTGGCGTTCGGGCCCATGAGGCCGATTCGCCACACTGTCGCCGCGAACTCGCCGACGCCGCCACCGATTTCGAGATCGAAGTTGCGAAGCAGGAACCGTCTGACCTTCGCCGAGTCGACCCCCTTGGGGACATTGACCGTGGTCAGTTGAGGCAGCCGGTAGCCCTCGGCTGCGAACAGTTCGAGCCCCATTGCCTGCAGGCCCGTCTGTAGTTGCTCTCCGGCGGAACGATGGCGCTCCCAGGCGTTTTCCAGGCCCTCGCTGAGTACGCGGTCGAGGGCGGCCTCGAGGCTGGCGACCATCGCGACAGGCGCGGTGTGGTGATAGGTCCGGGCACTCCCGGTGTCACCGACGTAGCCACCCAAGAGGCCAAGGTCGAGGTACCAGGACTGCGGGTGCTCGTTCCGACGATCGAAGGCCCTGTCGGAAATGGTGAACGGTGCGAGGCCCGGAGCAACGCCGAGGCACTTTTGCGTCCCGGCATAGCCGACGTCGATGCCCCAATCGTCGGCGCGCAACTCACTGCCGCCGATCGACGTCACCGCGTCGGTGATCAGCAGGGCATTCCCCTTGAGTGCCCCCAGCGCGTTGATGTCGGAGAGAACGCCGGTGGATGTTTCCGCGTGGACCGCCGCAATGATCTGGGGGTTGGGGTGCGCGTTCGCAACCCGATCGGGATCGATCGGCTGACCGAAATCGTGGTCGACCCGAATGACCGTAGCACCGCACCTCGCAGCAACGTCGCACATACGTTGGCCGAACAGGCCATTGACGGCGATGACTGCCACGTCACCTGCGGAAACGGTGTTGACGAAGGCGGCTTCCATCCCCAGCGAGCCGGTGCCGCTCAGCGGAAGAGTGCGCGAGTTCGTCGTACCCCATACGTGTCGAAGACCTTCGCACGTGTTGTCGAGCCGCTGAATGAAGTCGGGGTCCAAGTGGCCGAGCAGGGGATAGCCGAGCGCGACTGTCGCTTCGGGGTACGGATTGGTGGGTCCGGGTCCGAACAGGTGTCGGCTGGGGAGGTTTCGTGACATGTCTGTCTTCTCTGGTCTCTTCGACGGCAACGTGTGACCACAATAGGCCGGGCACGCGTCAGCAGGGACGTGACAACAGGGGCAACAACAGCGTCATTGGTTGGCGGGGACAGCCCGGTGGCTGCCCGGCTCGTGCGGCGACGGCGTGGTGAGAACTGGGGGCAACTCCTCCGGATGCTCCACCCGAGGCGCCATCATGACCGCGAACGCGGTCGTGATCGGCACAGCAAGAACGAGTCCAATGGCTCCGACGAGGGTTCGAACAATCTCTTCGCTGATCTGCTCTGTCGTCGCGATTTCGCCGAGGCTGCGTTGGTATGCGGTGATCAGCAACAGGATCGTCATAGCCGATCCCGCATAGGCGAACACGAGGGTATAGACGCTGGAAGCGATGTGATCCCGGCCGATACGCATCGCCGAGGTGAACAACTCGCCGGCCCGAACTGCCGGCTGGATCGCCCTCAACTCCCACACTGCACTCGCCTGCGTCACCGTCACATCGTTGAGGACACCGAGGCCCGCGACGACCATGCTGGCCGCCACCACGCCGGACATGTGAATGTGGGGGGCCACAGCGATCAACGTTTGATCGTCCTCCGAACCCACCCCAGTCAGGCTCGTCCAACCCGTCGCGGCAACCCCAAGCCCGGCCGTGACGCCAAGGCCGACGAGGGTGCCGAAGAGTGCGGATGTGGTGCGGATCGACACCCCGTGTGCCAGATACAGAACGACGAGCATGATCGCCGCAGAGCCGACCACCGTGACGAGGATCGGACTCTCTCCGGACAAGAACGCGGGCAACATGAATTTGGTCAAGGCCACAAGTGTGATGCCGACGCCCACGACCGCGAACAGACCTCGCCAGCGGGCAACCGCGACGACGGCCACGACAAACATCGCAGCGAGCGCCGTCAGGGGCAATCCGCGGCGGAAGTCGAGGAATTCGTACGAGGCTTCCTGACCTTCGGGCTGGAACCGAATGAGCTTGACGTCGTCGCCCTTGTGGATGCCCGCTTTGAAATGCGCAGCGTCAAGGTCGAACTTTGCCGAACCGCCAGCGGTCGAGGCCGTCACGTGGGCGCAATTGCCTTTGACGGAGGGCAGACCGTCGGGGCCTTCGCTGCCGCTTCCGCAGTCGAACGGTGTCGCCGAAATGACGCTTGCGCTGACGGTGGTGACGCCCTTTGCGCTGTAAGGGTTGGCGGCTTTGGACACCTTGTCGCCGTCGGGCCACAACGCGATCATGCCGACAACGACGCCAACCGCAATCAGCGCGACGACCACCGAAAGGGTCGCCGCGAGGGCGCGCCTCGGAGGTCCGGTTTCTGTGTGCGAGTGCGTATGTGAATGTGTCACGATGAACAGCGTGCCATGGGACGACAACGAAGTACCCCTGCCCGGGGGCAACGTGGGCGGGGCAACACAGGTGGGACGCACTGTTCGGCGTCCGACGGGACCGTGGACTCCGGCCGTTCACGAATTGCTCGACTACCTTCGTGAGCAGGGATTGCGCGGAATCCCTGACGTCCTCGGCATCGATGAGCAGGGTCGCGAATCGCTTTCGTACCTCGAGGGCCGCGGTGTACAGGTCGACAATGAGATCGTCCTCGACAACGTTCTCGAGGAAGCTGTCGTGTGGTTGCGTGATTTCCACGATCTCGTCGATGGATTTCGCCCCGACGGGTCTCGCGTGTGGCGCTCGGGCGAGGCGGTTCTCGACGACGGGCAGATCATTTGCCACAACGACCCCGGCGCCTACAACTGGATCATCCAGAGTGGCCACTTCGTCGCGATGATCGACTGGGATGTCGCCGGCCCCGGCAAGCCGATCGACGATCTCGCCTTTCTTGCCTGGACAGCGTTGCCGCTCTATCGCGAAACACCCGTCGACGATCTCGTGCGGCGACTCGACATTCTGGTGGACGCCTATGGCGAATGGGGCCCCATGACGATCCTCAACGCCGTTGTCGAACGTATGACGACCGCATCTGATCGCATTGCTGCAGGTCAGGACCGCGGCGACGTCGGAATGCTCAACCTCGCAAAAGTCGGCGAACCAGAACGTACGCGTGACCGCGTCGAAGCGTTCAGGGCGCGACTGCCCGAGATCGAATCGGCTCTCTGACCCAAGGTTCGCGGGTGTATCTTCATGGCCCATGACGCGGATCTATTTCGATGAGCCCGATGACTCGGTCGAGTTGGCCAAGGCACTTGAGGCCGAGGGCTTTGCGGTTGAGACCGTACGAGAGGCGTTCTCCGGCGAGGACGATTCCGATGACCACGCGTGGGTTCTGGTAGTCGCCCAGTCCGACGACCGGATCACCGAAATGGTCGATGTCTACGGTGGTTGGCTTGCCGGAGATGAGCGCCTGCCGGACGAGCCGTTGCCCCTCCCTGGCGAGCCCAGGCGACTCAAGGACTCCTAAGCCTTTCGTAACCTTCGACCGCGCCTTTCGTTCAACCAGCATGCGTCGAATCGTGGTACTAGTCGTGAGCACCCTCGTTGTCGTCGGCGCAGTTTCGCTGATCAACACACGCGAAGACGCGGGCGCAGCCGTGGTTGCGTCACCCGTTGATGTGATGTTCGTCGGCAACAACTGGGACGGTACGGCCGACGTCATCAACGCGAAAACATACGCGACGATCAAGCGCCTCAACATCATTCCCGACAAGGCCGAACGCCTTGCCGAAATCAACGCCAACCCTGTGAGCCTGGGCTACTACATCGCCATCAAGCAGCTCATCGGCGAAGGTCACGATCAATACGTCGATGACATGTTCAGTACTCACGACGGCAAACTGCTCGCCGTCTCCCGGCCCAGCTTTGCCGACGTCGTCGGCATCGAGATCAGCACGGGCAAGATCGTTTGGCGATTCAAGATGGAAGGCCAACGTTCCGATCACATGGGAGTCTCGCCCGACGGCACGCGCTTGCTCGTGTCCGATTCGACAGCCAACAAGGTGCACGAGCTTGAGCTGCTGACCGGTAAGAAGTTGCGCGAATTCCCCTCAGGCGACACCCCCCACGAGAACAACTACACCAAGGCGGGCGACCGAATCTTTCACGCCAGCATCGGACGGGTGTATGTGCCCGTGGACGACACGGGGCTCGGGCCTGTCGGCAAGATCGTCAAGGGCGAGCAGGTCTTCCAGATCGTCGACAACAAGACCTTCAAGATCCTCAAGAAATGGGACATGGGTGCCAAGCTCGCTGAAGCGGGCTATCCGGGTATGAGTTCGGCCGTGCGCCCGATGGCTGTCGCCCCAGATGAGCGGTTCGTCTACCTGCAGGTTTCGTACTTCCATGGCTTCGTCGAATTCGACACGGCCGGGGACGGCAAGGTGACCCGGCTGGCGCACCTGCCACTCAGCGAGAAGGCCAAGAAGCTGAACAGGTCGCAATACGTGCTGAACTCTGCCCACCATGGACTTGCCATCAACCCGGCAGGTACCAAGCTGTGCGTGGCCGGAACGATGTCGGACTACGCGGCGATTGTGAGTCGCAAGACCTTCGCCTACAAGATCTTCTCGGTTGGCGAAAAGCCCTACTGGTCGACCAACGGGTTCGCAGGCAAGACGTGCTGGGTCTCGTTCAGTGGCAGCGACAAGGTTGTCGTCATCGACTACGCAGGCGAAAAGGTCGTCAAACAGGTCGCCGTCGGTGATCACCCCCAACGGGTCCGCCTGGGCAAGGTTGCGGCGAGCACCGTGGCTGCCTGGAAGAACTGACGACTCATCTGATCAGGCGCCGAGTGCGTCCTTCAGGAAACCGACCTGCAACAGTTTGATGTTCTCCGCGACCACCTCTTGCGGCGTCATGTGCGTGACCCCCGAAAGTGGCAACACAGTGTGGGGCCGACCGGCAGCCAGAAGTGCCGACGAGAGCCGGAGCGTATGCGCGGCGACGACATTGTCATCGGCCAGACCGTGGATGATCATCAGCGGTCGTTCGAGACCGGGAGCCAGCGGGATGAGCGAATTGCGGTCATACACTTCGGGCTGCGTGTTGGGGTCGCCGAGATACCGCTCGGTGTAACAGGTGTCGTAGAGGCGCCATTCCGTTACGGGAGCGCCCGCCACTGCGGCGTGGAAGATGTCAGGGCGTTTGAGCACAGCGAGGGCCGAGAGGTAACCGCCGTATGACCAGCCAGTGATGCCAACCCGTGACGTGTCGACGTCGTCGGGGTATGCCTCGGCAACGGCGTCAAGGGCGACGATCTGGTCCTCGAGCGTGACGGAGGCAAACTCATCGAGAATTGCGCGCTCCCAAACCGTGCCCCGTCCCGGCGTCCCACGGCCATCGGCAACAACGACACAAAAGCCCTGATCAGCGAGCCACTGCGCTTCGAGGAACGCCCGCCCCGAGGCCAGTACTCGTTGCGCGTGCGGGCCCCCATACGGATCCATGAGAACGGGTAGTTTTGCCGATCCCGGTATGTGGCCCTGCGGGAACAACACTGCGGTTCGCAATTCGTCGTCGCCGGCTTCGACGAGGTTGACCGCGGGTTCGAAGGGTGCCGGATGGCTGGCGACAGTCAACGAACCGACCGGGCCGGCCTGTCCGTCCGGGTCGACAGTGTGGACGGCGACGGCGGTCATCGTGGAGTCGAGAGCCGAACGGCTGATCACAACAGTGGGCCCACCCGAAACCGCATTGTGGACCGCGGCCCCTTCGGTCATCGGAACCGCTTCGCCTTCGAAGCCGAAGCGCACGATCTGCACCTCGGTCGGCTCCGACGACGCGGATGCGATGACGCAATCGTCCTCGACGCTCACGATGTTGCGGATCTGCCAGGACGCATCGCTGATCGGTTCGCCGTCGATGAGAAGGCGACGGGAGCCGCCGTTGTCCTCGACGCTGAGCAGCCTGCCACCTGCGATGAATTGGGGAGCGGATGCCAGCTCGACCCAGGCGTCGTCGTGGAGTTGACGCAGTATGCGGGTGGCGCCGGAGTCCACATCGACACCGAGGATTTGCGAGTCCTTCTGGTCGCGGCTCAGCACCTGGAGAACGGGATCCCCGTGCTTGGTCCACGTCACACGCCCGAGGTACTCGAACGCGGTGTGGTCCCACACGATTTCGGTTCGTGTGCCGTCGAGGGTGATGTGCCACAGCGAAACGAGGGCGTTCGGCGTGCCGGCAGAGGGGTAGCGCTGGGCGACGGGTTCGCGGTCAGGGTTTTCGGGATCGGCAATGTGCCAGGTCTGCACGGGGGAGTTGTCGTACCTCTCGACCAGCAACGACTGGCCGTCGGGCGCCCACCAAAAACCGCGAAAGCGATCCATCTCCTCTGCGGCGATGAACTCGGCCTGACCCCATACCTCGTTGTCGGCCGTCCCAGACACCAGCGCGCGCTCATCCTTGCCGGTCACACTGATGACACGAAGCGCGCCGCCCGAGGCATAGGCGATGGTGCGCCCGGTCGGGTCGATGCGCGGATCGATGACGGCGCCGACGCTCGGGAGCGCGTTGACCGCATGGCCGGCGAGGTGCACGGCCCACAACTGCCCGGACAGGGCGAAGGTCGCCCAACGACCGTCGCGGTCGGGCGCGAAACTGACCAGACCCCCGGCTGACTCACGACTGCGCTCACGGCGGGAGCGCTCTTCGGCCGACAACTGCTCCCCGTCCGAACCGAGCAGCGCGATCGGATCGACGACGACCGATTCCTCGCCGGTGGCCACGTCGTACTCCCACAACTGACCCGTCCGGGTAACGCCATCGGGCGTGCGGATGAAGTATGCCTTGCTGCCCGCGGCATTCACCCAGATGTTGCGCGGAATGCCAAGGGTGAATCGCAATGTGCGTGCAGCCAGCCGAGGGTACGAGACGGTCATGATCCGATCCAATCACCCTGGTGTTCGGAAGCGCCTATCGGCTGACGGCCTGCCAACACGATTCGACAAGGGTCGACGCCATCCGGGCGTCCAGTTCTGTCCCTGAGGCGGTCAGACGAATGATCGGTCCGATGGCCAGGTCTAAGAGCAACGGTGCAGGCAGCGGCACGAACTCCTCGAGCAGCGCCAGCACGATCGGAGAGGTCATCAGAGGATCGCCGTCGGTTGTCATGGCCCGATCGTGGGCCGTCAAGGCGAAGGGTGAGCAGTCGACCTGGACGAGGAATCGGGCTCGATCGGGATCCTGCGTCAGATGATCGCGGACGCCATGCCATACCTGCTCGAACTT
The DNA here is from genome assembly GCA_039929755.1 of Aeromicrobium sp. Lineage (GTDB taxonomy): Bacteria > Actinomycetota > Actinomycetes > Propionibacteriales > Nocardioidaceae > JACMOZ01. The sequence continues at coordinate 8,575 of JBDSQP010000222.1, forward strand.
TGCGCGTGACGAAGCGGTGGGGTCTACGTGGGCGATGGCAGCCTGCCCCAGATCTCGCTTGACCTCGAGGTATGTGGCATACACAAGTTCCTCTTTCGAGGCGTAGTGCACGTACGCCGTGCCGGTTGCGACCTCGGCCTGCTTCGCGACGGCAGCCATCGAGGTGCCGTGGAATCCGTCCCGCGCAACGAGCGACAAGAGCGCCCGGCGCACGGCCGCAGCGCGGTCCAGGGCCACCGGCGTCGCGTTCATCGCTCCATTGTTGCGGTGGTGCCTGCGACGTCAAGAATGACACCGGTCTCTCGTTCGGACATCTCCCACAACTGGTCAATACGCTTCTTCAGATCAAAGCGACGCACGACGGGTCGCCGGACTGCCGCTCCGTTGCCACCGAAACGAGGCGCATACAGTTGCCCGCCTCGCGCCTTCGGATCGGTGGCCGCCCTCAGCTGGGGGCGAACGCCTTGCTCGGGTGTCATGCCGGCACGGACGGCCAAGGTGTGGAAGAACCCCCCGGCCCAACCGCCGCCGCCCTCGGTGACAGTCGTGGATTGCAGATCGGTGTTGGAGAGCCCGGGGTGGGCGATCAGGCTCTGAGCAGCAACGCCTGCATCAGCGAACTTCTGCTGCAGGCCGAGACCGAAGTGATAGTTCGCCATCTTGGCTTGCGCGTATGACTTCCACGGTCCGTATCGGCCTTCGAGATGCGGATTGCCGGGGTTGAATGGTCGACCCATGAAGCGGGCGGTGCTGGTCACAGTCACGACGCGTGCCGCTTCGGAGCGCAGGACGGCCGGGAGGAGGTGAGCGTCAAAGGCGAAGTGTCCGAGGTGGTCGACGCCGAGTTGCATTTCGAACCCGTCAGCCGTCTTCTGCTCGGGCATTCCCATGACACCCGCGTTGTTGACCAGGATGTCGATCGACGGATGCGTGGCAAGGATCTGCTCCGCGGCGGCAGCCACCGAGCTCAGGTCACCGAGGTCAAGGGGTACGACTTCAAGGGAGGCGTGGGGGTGTCGGGCGAGGATTTCCTGCCGTGCCGACTCGGCTTTGGCCTGGTTTCGGGCCGCCATCACCACATGGGCTCCAGCGCCACCGAGGGCCAGGGCGGTCTGCAGACCGAGACCGCCGTTTGCGCCAGTCACCACGGCCGTACGACCGGTCAGATCAGGGATATCGCTCTGGGTCCAACTCATTACTGCTCCTATGACTGAATGTTCATTCATTCAAGCACGAGACCCGAAACCGGTCAAGTGAACCGGCTCAAAACGGCTATTGCCCAACTCTTCCGCTCGGGCGCATGATCAAGTTCTGACAAGAAAACTGTCTAGCCTAACGAAGGAGTAGTCATGGCCGCCATGGAAAAGCGCAATATCGGAACGCCCCACGAAACCAGAGACTTCCAGGCCCACGGGCATATGGACGTCGTCACGCTCGGGAATTTCACCCTGGGAAAGGGCACGTTCGAACCTGGCTGGAAATGGTCCGAAGACGTGAAACCGATCGCAGGCACGGAGTCATGCATGACACGACACTCCGGCGTCTGCCTGTCCGGGCAGATGACAGTTCGGGCCGACGACGGGACCGAGGAGACCGTTGAAGCCGGTGACGTGTTCATCCTCGAACCAGGACACGACGCCTGGACCGTCGGTGACGTCAGTTGTGTGATGTTGGATACCGGCGTCGCGGCATACGCCAAACCATCTTGATCGTCGACTCACGGATGCAGCGCTGAGCAGCGCCGACTAACCTTGGCGCATGACCCAGAACGATCGCCGTATGTTGCTCGTACACGCCCATCCCGATGACGAGACAATCAGCAACGGTGCCACCATGGCCAAGTACGTCGCTGACGGCGCGCACGTCACCCTGGTCACGTGCACAGCCGGCGAAGAGGGCGAAGTCCTCGTCCCCGAACTCGCGCACATCGCCTCCAGTGATCAGGACAGCCTTGGCGAACACCGTGTCGGCGAGCTTGCCGAAGCGATGCGCATTCTCGGTGTGACCGATCACCGGTTCCTCGGTGGTGCCGG
>JBDSQP010000223.1:0-14114 GCA_039929755.1 Aeromicrobium sp.
ACGACTTCCTGGACAAGAATCATATTCCGCACCGGTTGATCGCATTCGAGTGCAACGACGGGCAGGCCCTCTGCAAACGCCTGCACCTGGCGAGCCATGACCTGCCTGCGCTCATCACGGTCATCAATTGAGGGCCGGCGCGGGGTGCGCGCGGGCTCGCGAGGAGACAGTCGTGGCTGTAAAGAAGAGCACAAGCCCGCAACGCCGCACATATGTCCTGGATACCAGCGTCTTGTTGGCCGATCCCGGGGCCTTCTCCCGTTTTCACGAACATGAGGTAGTCATACCGATCGTCGTGATTACCGAACTTGAAGGCAAGCGGCACCACCCCGAGCTCGGCTACTTCGCCCGTTCGGCGCTTCGTTTCCTCGACGATCTCCGTGTCCAGTACGGAAAGCTAGACGTGCCCTTGGCAATTGGCACCGAAGGGGGCTCGATTCGTGTTGAGCTCAACCACACCAATCCTGAGTCCTTGCCTGCGGGCTTCCGTCTCGGCGACAACGACACCCGCATACTTTCGGTCGCACGCAATCTGGCCAATGAGGGGCACGACGTCACCCTGGTTTCCAAGGACCTGCCGATGCGCGTCAAGGCCTCTTCGGTCGGACTCGTAGCCGAGGAATACCGAGCAGAACTTGCGATCGATTCGGGATGGACCGGCATGGTCGAACTCGATGTCGACAGCGCCGATCTAGATTCGTTGTATGAGTCGGGCACGTTCGACCTGCCCGAGGCCCGAGAGCTTCCGTGCCACACCGGTCTGGTCCTCCTCTCCGACAAGGGCAGCGGGCTCGGGCGGGTTACCGCCGACAAGCAGGTGCAGCTCGTTCGCGGCGACCGGGAGGCATTCGGTCTTCACGGTCGTTCCGCAGAACAGCGAGTCGCGCTCGACCTTTTGCTCGATCCCGAAATCGGCATCGTGTCGATGGGTGGCCGCGCCGGCACCGGCAAATCGGCCCTCGCCATGTGTGCCGGGCTGGAAGCAGTCATGGAACGTCGCCAACACAAGAAGGTCATTGTCTTCCGACCGCTGTATGCCGTGGGCGGCCAGGAACTTGGCTACCTGCCCGGCAGTGAGTCCGAGAAGATGGGCCCCTGGGGTCAGGCGGTCTACGACACCCTTGGCGCGATGGCTTCCAGCGAGGTCATCGAGGAGATCCTCGACCGGGGAATGCTCGAAGTTCTCCCCCTCACCCACATTCGTGGCCGCTCGCTGCATGACTCATTCGTCATCGTCGACGAAGCGCAGTCGCTCGAACGCAATGTGCTGCTGACAGTACTTTCGCGCATCGGCGCCAACTCGAAGGTTGTGCTGACCCACGACGTCGCACAGCGCGACAACTTGCGGGTCGGTCGGCACGATGGTGTCGTCGCAGTCGTCGAAAAGCTTAAGGGCCATCCCCTCTTTGCCCACGTGACCCTGACCCGGTCCGAGCGTTCGCCGGTTGCCGCGCTGGTCACCGAGCTGTTGGAGGACGTCACGCTCTGAACCCTTCGCCAATAATTGAGCGTGTTGTATGGCAAAGTGACGGTCGTGACAGAGCGGCTGAGATCGGTGTCTTCAGGGACGCTGCGTGGGGCGGGAGTTACGGCTGTGATCGCCGTCCTTGCCTTTGTCGTGCTCGGAGCCTGCTCTCCGTCTGCCAAGGCCGTCAAGAATTCATCCGGTGCGACGATTTTGCATTGGTACCTGGGCCCCGACCGTGTTGACGCCGAAGCCATCGCGCGGGCATGCACAGAACGATCCGACGGTGCCTTCGAGATCAGGGTCGAGTCTTTGCCTGCCGACGCCGACAAGCGGCACAACGCACTCGTTCGGCGACTGAGCGCAAAAGACCCGACGATCGACCTCATCGGTCTGGATGACTCGTTCACCGCCGAATTCGCCGAGGACCAGTTGCTGGCTCCGATACCCGACGACCTTGCACCGATCTATTCGAACGACGTCTTCCCCAAGGCCCTTGCGGCGGCCACCTATGACGGTGCACTTGTGGCAGCGCCCTGGTGGTTCGATCCGCAACTGCTTTGGTACCGCGGGACGGTGGCAGAGCGCGCAGGCCTGGACATGACGAAGCCCGTCACGTGGGACAAACTCATCGAGGGTGCGTCCCGTATCGGTGCCAGCATCGAGATCGACGACCACAACGGTCGTGGCATTGCGGACTGGGTAACCGGCCTGGTTGCCGATGCCGGCGGCTCGGTAGTCGACGGCCACGGCCGCAAATCGTTGGTTGGACTTGGCGGCGACGCCGGTACGAAGGCAGCTTCGACCGTTCAGTTCTACGCCGAGTCCGCGAGCGGCATCGGCCCGAGCAGCGATGCGGCGCAGATCTTCGCGAGCACCCGCGGCGGGTTCCTCATCGCCCCGAGCTCGGTGATTTCCGATCCCGATCTCGCAGCAGTCGCCAGTGACATGAGATGGGCCCCCTATCCGGTCATGAATGCCAAGGGCGAAAGCGTTGCCCCACTTGCCGGCGTAGCGCTGGCAGTGCCGCTGTATGCGCCGCATTCGGAACTGTCCTTCAAGGCCGTCAGTTGCCTCACATCCAACTCATCGATGGCGGCCCTGATGACCAGCGCGGGTCATAGTTCGAGCCGGGCGACGACCTACAACATCCCGGGCGTCAAGTCCTCGTACCCGATGGCTGACACCGCCAAAGCCTCGCTCAAGAGCGGCAGCGCCGTTCCACAAACGCCCTACTGGCAATTGATTCGGGCGGGACTCCAGGACACCTGGTTACCCATCGACTCGGTGACTTCGGCCTCTACTCCACGACTGTCGCAGGCCGCTGTAGTCGCAATTCTGGCCGGTGAGCTGCCATGACCTCGCGGTTCCGCGTCGCACGACTCGTCGTCCCGGCGATCGCCATCCTCCTCGCCGTCACGGCGTGGCCGCTGGGTCGCGCCATCTATCTCTCGCTTTACAACGACCCGTACACAAATCCCGGTGCGCGCAGGTTTGTCGGTTTTGACAACTACCAAAACGTCTTGACCAACGGCGGATGGTGGCAGTCCATCTTCGGAGCCTTGGCTGTCGTCGTCCTGGTAGTTGCAGCCCAACTCCTGATCGGCTTCGCCTTCGCCCGCGTCCTCACCAATCTGGTCCGCCTCGCGCCGATCGCCCGCATTCTGGTCATTCTTCCGTTTGCCGCCATGTCGTTCCTCTCGGCGTTTTCCTGGCGGGCCGCTTTCAACGGCGGCTTTCTCAATGACTGGTTCAGATTCGACGAACTTGGCGATCGCGGCGCCTTGCTGACGATTTGCCTTTCGGAGATCTGGCGCGGCACCGGAATCGTGGCAGTCATCCTGTATGTCGGAATGACGCGCATACGTCCGAGCCTCATGGAAGCCGCCGTGGCCGACGGCGCCAAACCGCTGCAACGTTTGACGCGCGTCATACTGCCCGCACTTGGACCGGCAGCCGCCGCAGCGGTTGCCTACCGTGTCCTGGATTCACTGCGGATGTTTGATGCACCGTTCGCCGTTGCACGCCAAGGCTCGGATCTGAATCCTCCACAGACCTGGATCTTCGACACGACGCTTTCGCGTTTTGAGTTCGGTCTCGGCGCGACGATGTCTGTCACGTTCCTGCTGTTGAGCGGCATCTTCGGCGCCGCACTCGTCTGGATCCTGCGCATCAGGAGGGCCGTATGACACCCTCGGTTCGATCGCGTTTGTGGGCCTCGGGCGTGTCCTTCGGCTTCGGTTTTGCCGTCGCCAACTACGGCCTGCTCATGATCGCCAAGCCCGATCAATGGTTGTGGCTCTCGGCGGCCGCAGTCTTCATGGTCACCGGCGCCGTCGGCGTTCTGTTTGCCGACGCCCTCTCGAGTTTCTCGGTCTGGGCAGTCCTCGGGTTTGAGTTGTTGGCCGCGTTCACCCTCGTGCCATTCGCCTGGATGACCTCATTGGCACTCAGCCCCGCCGGGATCAGCCTCCATACGGTGTGGCCCCGCAATGCGACGACCGGCAACTTCTCCGCGGTCGTGCGTTCGGAAGTCATCCAGAAAGCCGCCCTCAATTCGTTGATCATTGCGGGTGCCTCGACGGTGATCGCGGTGTTCTTCGCCGTGTTCGCTGCTTACGCGATAGTGCGCAAGACCTTCCGCGCTAAGCGCCTGGTTTATGCGCTCATTCTCTCGGCATTGTTCGCGCCGCTCGTGACGCTCGTCGGTCCGATGGCCAGTCAGGCTCTAGCCTTCGGTCTCTATGACAGCAAGGTCACCCTCATCGTGTGCTACCTGGCGTTGACCCTCCCGCTTTCCCTGTGGCTGTTCGTCTCGCTGTTCTCGCAGGTCCCGTGGAGTCTGCGAGACGCCGCTCGGGCCGATGGGGCCGGCCGTTTCCAGATGTTGCGCCGTGTCTACCTGCCCCTGCTGGGGCCCGGTCTGATGACCGTGACGCTCATCGTGTTCTTCGTTGCATGCAACGACCTCGTCCTTGGCTTGGCGCTCGGATCGACCGATTCGACTCTTCCGATACCGGCCACGCTCACTACCCTCGGTGCGGGATTCACCAACCCGACGGCAGCCACGGCGGCGGCCGGATTGCTGTGGTTCCTGCCCGTGCTCCTCTTTGTCCTCGTGTTCCAGCGCAAGATCGTCCGGCTTCTGGGAAGGCCCAACCGATGACCATGATCCAGCTTCGCAACCTGTCCAGAGCCGGTGCCAAGGGTATGCCGCCACTGCTCGACTCGATCAGCCTCGCCGTCCCGAGTGGCTCCTCGCTGGCAATAGTCGGACCCCGGAATTCCGGCAAGAGCCTTCTCCTCAGGACCATCGTCGGACTCGAATACCCGAGCGATGGAGAGATCCTCATGGACGGGGCTCTGGTCAACGCCGTCGATCCGCGCGATCGCGATATCGCGATGGTGTTCCAGGACTACGAGATCTACCCACATCTGAATGTCTTCGACAACATTGCGTTCTCCGCGACGCTCCGCAAGGGCTTCGACAAGACGGCCCTCTCCGATCGTGTCTATGAGGTCGCCGAAATCCTCGGCCTCGGCGATCTGCTCGAAGACGGAGCGAAGCCCAAAGACCTCGATGAGTCGGAGCGGCAAAAGGTCGCATTGGCCCGCGTGCTGGTGCGGGACGCGTCGGCCTATCTCTTCGACGACGCGTTGTCGGCTCACGACGACCGCACGCGCAGTCAGATTCGCTCCCTCACCTTGCAGTGGCAACGCGAGCAGGAGCGCACCTCGATCTATGTGACAAGCGATGTCGCGGAGGCGCTCTCCCTCGGGGATCAGGTTGCCGTGATGCATCAGGGTTATCTCCACCAGGTCGGTACGCCGCGTGACCTCTACGAACATCCGGCCAACCTGTTCGTCGCGGCTTTTGTCGGGGCGCCGGCCATGAACCTCATACCGGCAAAGCTGCGGGGCAACTCCCTTCAGCTGCCGTTCCTCACCCTGCCCCTCGACGAAGCCATGCAGCAGCGGACTCAAGGGCGCGAGCTGTTGGTTGTCGGCATACGTCCCGAGGACTGCGAGGATGCCGCCGGACTCACCGAGGAACAGTTGCGGGGCAAGATCGTCTTTTCGACCAAGATCGACGAGATCGAGTGGCGGGGACGTTCGCAGTACGCCTACCTCGGCTTCGACATCGATGAATCGACCGAAATCCTGCTCGAGGAGGTAGAGAGGCAGTTGGAGTTCGATCTCTTCCAGGCATTCCTCCTCGCTGAGATCTCGGCCGAGAGCGATGTACGGGCCGGAATGTTCCTCAAGGTGGCCGTGGATTCGCAGAAGATCCACGTGTTCGATCCGGCCACCGGGGAGAACCTGACAATCCCGGGCTCGCACTGACCGTGCGTCCAGCCTGGCGCGCGGCGACCCCCTCAGCGATCCTCGGGATCGTTTTTGGATCGTTGTATGCCGCGCTGTCACTCATACGCTTCGAGCGTTTTGAGATCTCTTCGTGGGACAACGCGATCTTCGAGCAAGGCATCAAGGGCTATGCGCATTTCGGTTCACCGATCGTTGACGTCAAAGGGCCCGGCTTCAACCAGCTCGGGGATCACTTCTCGCCGGTATTGACTCTCATCGCACCCTTCTACCGGCTCTTCCCTTCGGCGCAGACCGTCCTGATTTCTCAGGCCCTGCTGCTCGGGCTTTCCGTCGCCATCGTCGGGCACATCGCGATCACTCACCTCGGGCGGGCGCAGGGAATGTGTGTCGCGATCGCCTATGGTCTTTCATTCGGGATCCAATCGGCGCTCAAGGCCGACTTCCACGAGGTCGCCTTCGCGGCGCCGCTGCTTGCCCTCGTGGGTGGCGCCTACCTCGACCGCGACTGGAGGCGAATGCTCTGGTGGTCCTTGCCTTTGTTGCTGGTCAAGGAGGACATGGGGCTCACGGTCGCCGCCATCGGGGCGGTGGTGTGGCTTGGGGGCGAGCGACGGCGTGGCACTGTTCTCGCCATCACAGGGCTGGTCGTCATGGCGCTCGTGATCCTTGTCGCGATCCCGCATTTCAGCCCGACCGGCGAATGGCAATACTCCTCGAGCTTTGGCGAAAGTCGGGGCTTCCTGACGGTGCTCACCGACGCACCCGGTCGCAAACTCCTCACCCTGCTGATCACCTTCGGCATCACCGGCATGCTGGCGTTCGCGTCGCCGTGGGCTCTTGTTGCCTTGCCAACCCTCGCTGTGAGGTTTGCCGCCGACAAGGAGTTCTATTGGGGCACCGACTGGCACTACTCGCTCGTGCTCATGCCAATCGTTTTCGTGGCACTGATCGATGCGATGAACCGGCAGCATCGGGCGCCCTGGCTTCGGGCGTATGCGGCCCGTGGGGCCGCGGTGGCGTTGGCCTTCGCCGCCGCGATGCAGTTGAACTCTCCGTTGTCGGTCCTGGTCCAGCCGTCAACATATGACTCGGCCCCGCGAGCGGCCGGTGCCCGCGAGGTGATCGCCCTGGTGCCCAAGGGGTCAAAGGTCGAGACTGACATCAGCCTCATGAGTCACCTGGTCACCGACCACACCGTCTATTGGCTCGGAGCGGTCGGCAACGCCAACCCGTCATACGTACTTTTCGATACCTCCGGCGGCCTGGGCTCACCCCTGGATGCCGTTGCCTATGGCGAGACCAAGCACGGTGGTGCGTGGAAGTTGCTCTACAGCCAGGACGGCTACCAACTCGCTCGGCGCGTCGAGAGCCCTTGAGTCCTAGGGGTGGGTCATGGACATGACGTCGAGCGCCTTGTCCAGGTCTGCCTCGCTGATCTCGCCGCGTTCGACGAAGCCGAGTTCGATGACAACCTGACGGATCGTCTTCTTCTCTTTGACCGACTGCTTGGCAACCTTGGCGGCGTTCTCGTAGCCGATGAAGCGGTTGAGCGGCGTGACGACAGACGGTGAGGATTCGGCAAGGAAGAGGCAACGCTCTTCATCGGCGGTGATGCCGTCGATGCAGCGGTCGGCGAGCACCCGCGAGGCATTGCCAAGCAGGCGCATCGACTCAAGCAGGTTTCGGCCGATTACTGGCAGCATCACATTGAGCTCGAATGATCCCGAGGCGCCGGCCGTGGCAATCGTGGCGTCGTTGCCGATGACCTGGGCACACACCATGAGGGTGGCCTCGGGAAGGACGGGGTTGACCTTGCCGGGCATGATGCTCGAGCCGGGTTGGAGGTCGGGCAGGTTGATCTCGCCGAGACCCGTACGCGGACCCGATCCCATCCAGCGGAGGTCGTTGCAGATCTTGGTCAGGCTGACGGCGATCGTACGCAATTGGCCGGACATCTCGACGAGCCCGTCGCGTGCGCCCTGGGCTTCGAAGTGATCGACGGCCTCGGTCACAGGCAGGCCCGTGCCTTCCGCCAGGATCGCAATGACACGCTGCGGGAAGCCGATCGGCGTGTTGATACCGGTGCCCACGGCGGTGCCGCCGAGCGGGACTTCCGCGGTGCGGGGGAGCGAGGCGTTGACCCGTTCGATGCCGCGGCGGATCTGGGCGGCGTAGCCGGCGAATTCCTGGCCAAGGGTGACCGGTGTGGCGTCCATCAGGTGCGTACGTCCGGACTTGACGACGCTCGCGAACTCCTTGGCCTTGGCCTCGAGCGAGGTGGCGAGGTGGTCCAGGGCCGGGATGAGGCCGTTGATGGCCGAATCGGTCGCCGCCACGTGGATCGAGGTCGGGAAGACGTCGTTGCTCGACTGGCTGGCGTTGACGTGATCGTTGGGATGAACGTCGCTACCAAGGATGCCGGTGGCGATCGTGGCGAGGACTTCATTGGTGTTCATGTTGCTGGATGTGCCCGAACCGGTCTGGAAGACATCGATCGGGAATTCGGCGTCGTGCTTGCCGGATTCGATCTCGGCGGCCGCTGCGACGATGGCGTCGGCCATGGCCTGGTCGATGATGCCGAGCTCGGCGTTGGCCTTGGCGCAGGCGGCCTTGATTTGGGCGAGGGCCCTGATCTGAGCGGACTCGATCGGGGTGCCGGAGATCGGGAAGTTCTCGACGGCACGTTGGGTCTGAGCCCTCCACAATGCCTTTGCGGGGACCTTGACCTCGCCCATGGTGTCGTGTTCGATGCGGTATTCAATATCAGCCATAAGGCTGAGACTATCGGTGCGGTTTTCGCCCCGATTCACGGTCTACTTGTTAACGGCGCCGCGCTCGGCCGTGCGGCTGATTGCATCGATAAAAGTGCCGTACAGCTGGACCGGAATGTCGTGGCCCATGCCGGCGATTTCGATCAGCTCTGCGCCCGGGATCGCCTTGGCGGTTGCCCGCCCCCCAGACGGATTGACGAGCGGATCGCGCAGGCCGTGGATGACTGTCGTCGGAATCGCGAGCCGCGCAAGATCGGTAGTGCGATTGGGTTGGGTCAGAACGGCGAGCATATGGCGACCGACTCCGCTCGCACTCCATCCACGGTCATAGGTCTCGATGGCGCGGGCCCGGGACCGGTCGTCGTCTGTCTGGTAGGCCGGCGAGCCGATCAGTTTGCTCGAACGCATGGACGCCTCGACATACGACTCGCGCGTGCTTCCTGCCGATCCGAGCATTGCCGGGTAGACCCGCGGGTGCTGCCCGCCAACCCTGCGGCTGCCGGTGGTCGACATGATCGATGTGAGCGACAAGACGCGCTCGGGGCGGGCGATCGCCATCGTCTGGATGATCATTCCGCCCATGGAGACGCCCGCGAGGTTGGCGCGCTCGATGCCCAGATGGTCGAGCAGTCCGAACGCGTCCTCGGCCAGATCATCCAAGCCGTAAGGGGCTTTTGCGCGGCCAAGGAAGGCCTTGACGATGAGCTTCTTGGTCACGCGATGTTCCCGGAGCTTCGTTGAGCGACCTGTGTCCCGGTTGTCGTAGCGAATGACGAAAAAGTCTCGCTCTGCAAGTTGGGTGCAGAACTCGTTTGACCACCAGTTCATGGGCCCGCCGAGCCCCATGACGAGCAATACGGGCGGATGAGCGTCGTTGCCGAAGGTTTCATAGCAAAGCTCGATGCCATTGGGCAGCGTTGTGAAAGCTTCAGTCATGGTGATCCCTAGAATGTCTTAGTGGTCGTAGTCGATCGACGAGTAGGCGCGAAGCTTTGCCAGCTGGTGCTCGCTGGTGATCTTGCGAATCGTGCCACTGCGTGAACGCATGACGATCGATTCGGTGTATGCCTTGCCGGCGCCGTAGCGAACACCCTGCATCAACTCGCCGTCGGTGATGCCGGTGGCGACGAAGAAGCAGTCGTCAGCGTTGACGAGGTCATTGGTGTAGAGCACCCGGTCGAGGACGTGCCCGGCATCGATCGCTCGCTGGCGCTCGTCGTCGTCGATCGGCCACAGTTTGCCTTGGATTGTGCCGCCGATCGCCTTGATGGCGCAGGCAGTGATGATGCCCTCGGGTGTGCCGCCGATACCGACGAGCAGGTCGACTCCGGTGTCGGGCCGGGCAGCGGTGATGCCGCCGGCGACGTCGCCGTCGATGATGAATTTGACGCGCGCGCCGGAGGCACGGATCTCGTCGACAAGACCCTGGTGGCGGGGGCGGTCAAGCACACACACGGTGACATCGCTGAGTGATATGCCCTTGGCCTTGGCGACGAGTGAGATGTTCTCGGCGATCGGCAACCGTATGTCGACGACTTCGGCCGCTTCGGGACCGGCGATGAGTTTTTCCATATAGAACACCGCCGAGGGGTCATACATGGATCCACGAGGAGCGACGGCCATCACGGAAACAGCATTCGGCAAGCTCTTGGCGGCCAACGTGGTGCCGTCGATCGGGTCGACCGCGACGTCACAGTCGGGACCAGAGCCATCGCCGACATGCTCGCCGTTGAACAGCATGGGTGCTTCGTCCTTTTCGCCTTCGCCGATCACGACCACGCCGTTCATCTGCACGGTGTTGATCAAGGTGCGCATCGCGTTGACGGCGACCTGGTCTGCCCCGTTCTTGTCTCCGCGTCCGACCCAACGACCTGCGGCCATGGCACCGGCTTCGGTGACACGTACGAGATCAAGGGCGAGGTTGCGATCGGGGGCTTGGGCGGCGGGCTGCAGGCTGTCCATGCGGGTCATACTATCGGGCGGATGCGGGTACGCCTTCCGTTCCCGTCGGCTCACCTGCAGTTTCCCTCACCGGAGCGCGTCGCTTCGGGACCGTAGGTGAGAATGTCCAGGTGGCAGATAACCGCAACGCATCCCTTGGCGACATGCTCCGATCTATCTTCGTGATCGGTCTGATCCTCGCCGCTCTGGCTGGTCTCGGCTATTGGTTTCAGGCTCGGCCGGAGTCCAAGGTCGAGGCAGTCGACTACGTGACGGCTGCAAAGGCCGCTCGCGGAGTGGCCGACTTCAAGGTCCTCGCGCCTCAGTCCTTGCCGAAGGGTTGGAAGGCGACCACGGTCCGCTACGACGCCGGTGTCAAGGGTCAATGGCACCTCGGAGTCCTGACCGACAAAGACGCATACATCGGCCTCGAACAGACCGGCCTCGGCCGCAAGCGCGCTCTCGAAGAGTTCTCGCCTGACTCCAAGCCCAAGGGCTCGTCACACGTTGGCGGCTATGAGTGGCAACTGCTCCAGAGCAAGCACGGCGAGACGACCCTGGTCCGTCAGGAGGCCGGCTACACGATTCTGGTGACCGGCACCGCCACGGAATCGGTCATCGAAAGCTATGTCGGGACTCTTACCGACCACTGAAGTTTTGTATCTGGTGGGGGGTTTTGCAGCTGGTCCGGGTCAGCGAGGTGCCATGCGCAGCGCGCCATCCATACGAATGACCTCACCGTTGAGGTAGTCGTGATCGATGAGCGCGAGCGCGAGTTTGGCGTATTCGTCCGGTCGGCCGAGGCGTTGAGGGAACGGGACGCCTGCGGCAAGGCCGGCGCGAAACTCTTCGGACACCGTTGCGAGCATCGGCGTTTCGATGATGCCGGGAGCGATCGTGAGAACGCGAATGCCGTGTTGTGCGAGGTCCCGGGCCGCCGAGAGCGTGAGGCTGACGATGCCGCCTTTGGACGAGGCGTATGCCGCCTGTCCGATCTGACCGTCGTATGCGGCGATGGATGCGGTGTTGATGATGACTCCCCGCTGACCTTGCGCGTCGGCCTCGGTTTTGGAGATGGCTTCGGCGGCAAGCGTGAGCACGTTGAAGGATCCGACCAGGTTGATCTGGATGATCTTGGCGAACAGAGCGAGGTCGTGGGGTCCCTTCTTTCCCAGGATTCGCATCGAAGGGCCGATGCCGGCGCAGTTGACGACCGCGCGCAGGGGAGCGCCTTCGGCAGCGATGTTGACCGCGGACTGAACCTGGTCGGGTTCGGTCACATCGGTGGCGACATAGGTGACCCCGTCGACGGCAGGAGCAGTCTCGATCGAAGCGGGGAGGTCGAGGGCGAAGACCTGTGCGCCCTTTGCGGCAAGGGCAGCCGAGGTTGCCGCGCCGAGCCCTGAGGCGCCGCCGGTGACGATGGCTGAGGTGTTGTCGAGTTGCATGCTGTCTCCTGCAGTTGAGGGTCGTGCGAGTGGGTGTCGCGCGAAGGTCAGCGCGCGAGGTCGCGGCTGATGACGAGTCGCTGGATCTGGTTGGTGCCTTCAAAAATCTGCATGACCTTGGCTTCGCGCATCATGCGCTCGACCGGGAAGTCACGCGTGTAGCCGTAGCCGCCGAGCACCTGCACGGCGTCGGTAGTGACCTTCATGGCGTTGTCGGTCGCAACGAGCTTGGCGATCGCGGCTTGGCGAGAGAACGGCCGTCCGGCGTCCTTCATGCGTGCTGCGGCGAGGTAGGTGGCGCGGGCTGATTCGACCGCTGCAGCCATGTCGGCAAGCAGGAAGCCGAGACCTTGGTGATCGATGATGGCCTTGCCGAAAGACTGACGTTCCTTGGCATAGGCGACCGCGTGATCGAGGGCGCCTTGCGCCAGACCGGTTGCGACAGCGGCGATGCCCAGACGCCCCGAGTCGAGCCCGGCCAAGGCGATCGACAGTCCCTGGCCCTCATTGCCGAGCAGGCGGTTGGCGTCGATGCGGACGTTTTCGAACCGCATCGTGGTCGTATGTGAGCCGGTCAGGCCCATCTTGCCCTCGGGCGGATCGGAGTGGAGGCCTTCGGCGTCTCCGGGGACGAGGAAGCAGGAGATGCCGCGGCCGCCGTCGTCGGAGGTGCGGGCCATGACCTTGTAGAAGTCGGCCTGACCCCCATGCGTCGTCCATGCCTTGGCGCCATTGATGACGTAGGAGTCGCCATCGCGGACGGCCTTGGTCTTCATCGCTGCAGGGTCCGAGCCGGCGTGGGCTTCGGAGAGGCAGTAGGCGCCGAGGAGTTCACCCGACAACATTTCGGGCAGCCACCGCTCCCGCTGTTCCTCAGTGCCGTATTCGGCGAGCCCGAAACAGGAGAGGGCGTGAACGCTGGTGCCGACCCCGACGCTGGCCCAGACGGAGCCGATCTCTTCTAGGACCTGCAGATAGACCTCGTAGGGCTGGCCGCCTCCGCCGTACTGCTCGGGGTAGGGCAGCGACAGAAGTCCGGCGCGACCCAGGGTGCGGAACACCTCGCGCGGGAAGGTCTCATTGCGTTCGGCCGTGGCGACCTTGGGCAGAAGTTCCTTCATGGCGATGTCACGGGTCAGTGCGACCAGGTCGTCGGCTTCGGGTGTCGGCATTAAACGGGTTGCAGGCATTGGGGAACAGTACCACCCGCAGTACTGTGGTGCATGTTCTGGTACTCTCGCCCTATGGCGGTGGAAAGCATGGCGATCGAGAGCGTTCCCAGGCGGGATCAGTTCACCTCCGAGTTGATCGACCTCTTCCTGGCCGAGGGTTTCCTCTCGTTCAGCATCGAGCACCTTGCGGCGCATCTCAGGTGTTCCAAATCGACCGTCTACTCGGTTGCCCCGAGCAAGGAACAAATCGTCACTACAGTCGTCCGGGCGTTCTTCCGGCGCGCGACCGATCGGGTGGAGGCGCGGACCACGAGGGCCGGCACTCCAGCGGACCGTATTGGCGCCTATCTGGAAGCGATTTCGGAGGAGCTCAAGCCGGCTTCGGCCATGTTCTTCGCCGATCTGGATCACTTCGGACCGGCGAAGGAAATCTACAAACGGAACACTCAGATTGCCGCTTCGAGGGTCCAGGAATTGGTGGCCGAGGCCTTGCATGCAGGCAAGGTCTCGCCGCTGAATGCCAAGTTTGTGGGCGCCGTGGCCGGACAAACGATGGAATTGATCCACCGCGGCCAGATCGAAGCAGCAACCGGTCTCGACGACTCCAAGGCTTACCGGGCTCTGGCCGATCTAATCGTCGCCGGAATGAAATCGCCCACCGTGTGACCTCAGGGGTTGTTGGACCAAGAATCCAGCTCCTGACCGGCCTGGAGCGCCGATGCTGAGGTCGTGAGGTCCACGCGCGGGTCCTTGGCAATGGCGAACAGTTCCTCGACCGAGACCCGCAGGTCCAGCTGGCGTGGATCCTTGCTGATCGGTGGACCGGAGTCGAAGAGCAGAACGGTGGCATCGCCCTTGCGGAGCGCAACGTAGACGACGCCAGGGTCCCCCTCAGGAGTCCCGTTCTCCCAGAACAACACGCCGCCTTCGATGGCCGCGCAGCCGCTGTAGAAGTCGTCCTGAAGGCGTTTGCAGGTGAACTTGGCGGCGG
>JBDSQP010000224.1:0-3183 GCA_039929755.1 Aeromicrobium sp.
TCGACCGTACGGCCGGTCACGAAATCGCATTCCTTGGCAATGATGTCCATGTCGGGGCTGAAGGTGCCTACATCGCATGCGGTGTAGTAGCGACCGTTGAGGGATTGCACCATGCGACCATAGGCGCGCAGAAGGGTTTCGGTCTTGATCTTCTTGGGGTCACCGATGATGACGGCTTTGCCGCCACCGAGGTCAAGACCGGCCAGCGCGGCCTTGTAAGCCATTCCCTGGGAAAGATTGAGAACGTCGGCGAGGGCTTCCTGCTCGCTCGCGTACGGATAAAAACGAGTGCCGCCAAGTGCTGGACCGAGATCGGTCGAATAGATGGCAATGATGGCCTTGAGGCCGGACTCTTCGTCGTGGCAATAGACGACTTGCTCGTGGTGCCCCGCGAAGGGTGATGCGGCGATTCGGTCAGTCACGGTAGTGCTTTCTGTTGTGGTGGCGGAGACGCGGTGGTGGGCGCCTTCATCGATTGGCTCACGGGGTGATGTGAGTCACCTCCACTGTAGAGCCAGAGGGCCCGAAGCGATAAATTTCCGAGTACGCCCTAGGAGTTGCCGTGCCTGCGACACGTGGTTTAGTCGTCCCATGCAGACCGAGGGAAAAGTCGCCATCGTGACCGGGGCAGGTGCGGGCATCGGTGCCGCCATCGCCCAGAGACTTGTCGAGCACGGAGCCCGCGTGACCGTGTCGGACATCAACGCCGAAGCGGCGTCCTCGACCGCAGCGCTGCTGAACGACATCCGGCCGGGCTCGGCCATCGGCGTCGGGTCCGATGCCGCCGACGAGACTGCGTTACGGGCACTGATTGCCCAGACCGAGGAGACCTTCGGGCCAGTCGTGTTCTACTTCGCCAACGCAGGGATCGGCCTGGGCGCGGGACTCGAGGCCGACGAACAGGCCTGGGAGAACGCGTGGAACATCAACACCATGGCCCACGTCCGTGCCGCCCGCCTGCTCGTGCCGGGATGGGTTCCCAAGGGCGAAGGCTATTTCTTTTCGACTGCCTCGGCCGCCGGCCTCCTCACGCAACTCGGATCACCGACGTACGCCGTCTCCAAGCATGCCGCCGTCGGCTTCGCCGAGTGGCTGCGCGTGACTTACGGCGACAAGGGAGTGCGTGTCAGTTGCCTCTGCCCGATGGGTGTGAACACCGCGCTGCTCAATGCCGGCGACGATGCCGACGAAGAGGCCTCTCGCATTGCGGCGGCTGCCGTGAAGACATCCGGTGTCGTGCTCGAGCCACTGGATGTCGCCGACATCGTCATCGAAGCAATCGCCGACGAACGCTTCCTCGTGTTGCCGCACCCCGAAGTCCTCGACTTCTATCGCCACAAGGGGCAGGACTACGAGCGGTGGATAGCCGGTATGCAGCGCTATCGCGCGAGCCTCGGCGGCTAGTCCTTCTTGAGTTTGCGGGCGAGGCTCTTGTCCATGCGTCGGAACAAGGGCCGGGTCGCGCCGGTGACGACTCCTGGAAGCGTCGCCATGCCCAGCCCGCCGATGGCCCCGGGAATGCTCGTCACGCGAGTCGGCTTGTCGACGACGGCCTTGACGATCCAGTTGGCGGCCTTGTCCGAACTCATCATCGGCATCTTTTGATAGATGTCGGTTGCCGTAGACATCGGCGTACGGACCATGGGGAAGTAGACGATCGTGGTGCTCATCCCGCGCGACCCGAGCTCCGCATCGAGAGACCTGGTGAAGGACTCAAGCGCGGTCTTGCTGGCCAGATAGGCCGAGAACAACGGGATCGGGATCTGCGTAGACATGCTCGACACCGAGACCACGTGGCCGTGGCCCTGTTCGAGGAATCGTGGCACGAGCGCCAGCGTCAATCGCACAGCGCCGAAGTAATTGATAGCCATCGTGCGCTCGTAGTCGTGGATGCGATCGGTCGAGTCCGTGATCGGCCTGCGGATTGATCGCGCAGCATTGTTGACCAAGACGTCGATGCGGCGGTGGTCGGCGAGCAGCCTTTTGGCGACCGCGTCCGCCTCTTCGGGATCGGACAAGTCCACGGCATAGGTGTGCACGACTCCGCCGCCGCGTTCGATGTCGGTCTTTACGGCGAGTAGTTCGTCTTCTCGCCGGGCCAGGATGCACACGGTGGCTCCCAGACGTGCCAACTTGCGGGCGGCGTCGGCGCCGATGCCGCCCGAGGCGCCGGTGATGACAACGGTCTGACCAGCGAGCTTCATGCGGACGCACCCGGCTGAGTCTCGGTCAAAGCCTCGGCAAACAGCGCCTGCATCAGTCGCATGCATCGCTGCATCATCTGATCGGCCGTCTGGTCAGGATGGTCCAGCCACCAATTGACCAACGCGTCGACGATGCTCATCCATACCGCCGTCATGGCAGAGATGTCGAGCCGATCGTCGTTCCCGTTGAGGGTCATGAGTTCGGTGACCCCTTCTTCGGCGAGCTTGGTGATGCGGTCCTTGTAGTGGGCCGTCGATGCTCCGATCGGGCCCGTAGTCGGCGCAGATCCGTCGAAGAACAACTGCCAGAAATGGGGTTGCGGCTGGAGGATGGAGAAGATTCCGTCGAGCGTTTGCATCCCCCGCTCGATCCCTGCAGTGTCTTCGCGCGCGATGCGCTCGATCTCATCGGCGAGCACCGCGCCGGCGCGATCGAGGCAAGCGGTGAACAGGCCCTCTTTTGAGGAGAAGTAGTTGTAGATCAGCGGCTTGGAGATGCCGGCCAGCTGGGCGATGACCGCAAGATTGGTCGCGGCGTAGCCCTGAGCGGCAAACTCCTCGGAAGCGACGTCGAGAATCTGATTTTCGCGGTCGAGCCGGGGGACACCCTTGGTGCCTGCCTTCTTCCGCGCAACTGTCGTTCGGGTCACAAAAAAACAGTCTAGCCGAATTATGTGACCCCATGGTAAGTTACTCTGAAGTCACATAGTTGAATGTTGCTACAAGGAGTAAACGATGTCGGACTTCCTGGATCCGTTGAAGAACCCCACGCTGGTGGCAGCGCCGTTCTTCGTGCTGACCCTGCTCATCGAGCTGGCGGCCTTCAAATTCCTCGAGACCGATGAGGAGATGCGCGGCTTTGAGGCCAAAGACGCACGCACCAGCATCCTCATGGGCGTCGGCTCCCTTGTTTCGAGCGCCATCTTCAAGGCAGGCACGCTCGTCGTCTATGTCGCCCTGTTTGCATATGTCGCTCCAT
>JBDSQP010000225.1:0-2894 GCA_039929755.1 Aeromicrobium sp.
GCCTTGGCCACGATCAGCACGATCGGTATGAGTGCCAGCGGTATGACGAACGCCCACCGCAATTGCCCTCCCGTGGCCGCCGCTCCGATCAGCCCGCTGCCGAGGATCGCACCCAGGTAATTGGCGATATTGAGTCGCGCAATGGCCACATCGACCCTGTCGGGGCCTACGGCGCCGCCGATCGCCGCGAACGCCAATGGCGCCAGGATCGCCAAACCGAGTCCGGCAAAGAAAAACCCGATGATGGCCAATGTAGGAACGGGCGCCACAACAACCCCCAGGAGTCCGGCAATGCCGATCAGGGCGCCGGTGCGGACGACATACACAGCGCCGTGGCGACGCACGAGGAAGTCGCCGCCGAACCTCGAGATCAGAGCCCCCGTCTCATAGGCAGCGAACGCCAACGGCGCCACGGCCTTTGTCGCGTCGAGCGCATCGTGAAGGTATTTGCTGCTCCACGCGAGTATGCCTGTGTCACAGGCATAGAACACCAGGACGGCCACGCCGATGATCAGGATCGGCCGCCACGGTGTCGCGCTGTCGCCGAGGTCGATCGCGACTTCGCGGCTGTCGATGAAATGGGGTCGGGCGGCA
Source organism: Aeromicrobium sp. (assembly GCA_039929755.1). GTDB lineage: Bacteria > Actinomycetota > Actinomycetes > Propionibacteriales > Nocardioidaceae > JACMOZ01. The sequence goes on from JBDSQP010000225.1 coordinate 595, forward strand.
AGCGTCACGACGAGCGCCACCAGGGCGACCACACTCAGTGACCACGTCAGCGGGATATCAAGTCTCGCGACACCGGCGGCATACAGCGCGCCGACGATGCCGGCGACGCTCCACACGCCATGGAAGTTGGCCATGATGCTGCGGCCATAGGCCGATTGGACCCAGACGCCCTGCATGTTCATTCCGGCATCGACTCCTCCGACGCCGACTCCATAGAGCGCGAAGGCCAGGAGGATCGTCGGTTTGTTCGGCGCGAGACCGATCAAGAGGGCACCGAGGCTGATCGTCAGCAGCGCGAGGCCGAAGGCTGTGGCACTCGAACGGCGTTCAGCGATGAGCCCTGCAACAACACTTCCGAGTCCAGCGAGGACGGCCACGATCAGCGAAATGAGGGTGACGTCGCCGTCACCGAGGCCGATCTTGTCCTGGATGCCTGGGATCTGCGTGAGGATCGCCGCGAAAACGAGCCCTTGGAGGAAGAACCCGGCCGCGACGGCCATCCGCGTACGACTCAATTCCGGGCTGTCCACTGTCGACTACCGGGCTCAGATCCAACTCTTCATATGAAGAAGTGGAAGACGATCGCCGTGGCGATGGCCACGTACCAAAGGATGAGGACGAGCGCGTGCCAATCGCGCAGGAACTCGGCGGCCCGGTTGCCCGGGAACCAGGCACGCAGGTTGCGGGCCGTGACGTAGAGGAATATCGGAATGACCGCGACCCAGACGACCATGCACCACGGGCACAAGGCGCCGATGTTGTAGATGGTCTGGTACTGGAGCCATGTCACGAAACCTGCGCCGAACACCGCGCCTGCCTGGAGGCCGACCCAGACCCACTCGGGGAAGTCGACCCTCGCCATCAGCAGAACGCCGAGCGTGATGAGGATCGGGAAGAACATCAGACCGATCAGCGGGTTCGGGAAACCGAAGACGCCGGCCTGATCGGACTTCATGACGCTCGTGCAATTGAGGATCGCGCTGATATTGCAATTGGGGATGAAGTCCGGATTCTTGAGCAACTCGAACTTGTCATGCGTGAGTTCGGCAGACGCGATCAGGCCTGCGACGCCGCCAATCGCGAGAAGGGCGCCGAGTCCACGCGGTTGATGGGGCGCTTCGACGCCGGGCGAGGTAGTCATCAGCGCAATCGTAGAGCCTGGCACCAATCACTGCGGGTCACCCAGAAGTAAGGGCCGTGAGAGTGTGGGCCGCATGAAGACTTCGAGTTCACGCATTGGCGGACTGGGGACGACGATCTTCGCCGAAATGTCCGCCCTCGCCGCCCGCACGGGAGCGATCAATCTGGGTCAGGGCTTCCCCGACACCGATGGTCCGCCGGAGATCATCGAGGCGGCCGTCGACGCGATGCGTCGGGGCCACAATCAATATGCACCCGGCACCGGCATCGCTCCTTTGCGTCAGGCGATCGCCTCGCATCAGTCGCACTGGTACGGGCTTTCCGTCGACCCCGACACTGAGGTCGCGGTCACGACGGGTGCCACCGAGGCCATCGCCGCGGCTCTCCTAGGCCTCATCGATCCCGGCGACGAGGTCATCGTGCTGGAGCCCTATTACGACTCGTACGTCGCCGTGATCCAGATGGCCGGAGGCGTCCGCAAACCCGTGACGTTGCGGGCCCCCGATTTCCGGTTACCCATCGACGAGCTTCGGGCCGCCGTCTCACCGAAGACAACCGCGATCCTCCTCAACAGTCCGCACAATCCCACCGGAACGGTTCTCTCTCGGGAGGAGCTGGCCGCGGTTGCGTCCGTCGCCATCGACAACGACCTGACCGTGATCAGTGACGAGGTCTACGAACACCTCACCTTCGACGGTTGCGTTCATACGCCGATCGCCACGCTTCCCGGTATGGCTGAGCGGACCCTGACGATCTCGAGCAGTGGCAAGACATTTTCGTTGACCGGCTGGAAGATCGGCTGGGGCACAGGTCCCGCCCCACTCGTCAAGGCGATGATGACGGCCAAGCAATTCATGACCTACACCTCGGGATCGCCCTTCCAACCAGCCATCGCGCATGCGCTTGGAATGGGCCCCGAGTACTTCGAGGCACTCACCCACGGGATGCGCGACCAGCGGGACCTGCTTTGCGCCGGGCTGGCCGACATTGGTTTCGACGTTTTCATCCCTCAGGGCGCCTATTTCATCACCACCGACATTCGCGCCCTCGGGTTCGAGAGCGGTATGGACTTTTGCCTCGGCTTGCCCGAGCGCGCGGGTGTCGTCGCCATCCCTCACGAGGTGTTCTACGACGACAAGGACGCGGGTCGCCCGCTGGTC
>JBDSQP010000226.1:0-1535 GCA_039929755.1 Aeromicrobium sp.
ATCGTCACGCACAACATGCAGCAGGCAGCGCGCGTGTCTGAGGAGACGGCGTTCTTCAACCTTTCCGGTGTCGGCAAGCCGGGTCGCCTTGTCGAACACGGTCGAACCGAGAAGATCTTCTCCAACCCAGACGATCCGGCCACAGAGGCATATATCCAGGGCCGCTTCGGCTAAATCTCACACACAAACAAAAGGCCGGGCCCGCCATCATGGCGAGCCCGGCTTTTTGGTGGATCGAGAGGTTACTGCGGGACCAGGTTGCTGGCGATCAGGTAAGCCAGCGCTGCCACAGAGGCTGCCGCAGGGATCGTCAACACCCAAGCCGTGATGATGTTGCGAGCGACACCCCAACGCACAGCGCTGAATCGCCTGGTTGCGCCGGCTCCCATGACCGCAGACGTCATCGTGTGCGTGGTGGACACGGGGGCTTGCAACCCGATCGCCATACCGTAGAGGACTGTTGCTGCAACCGATTCGGCCGCGAAGCCACGAGGTGGGTCGAGCGCAATGATTCGGCGGCCCATGGTGCGCATGATCCGCATACCACCGGAGAAGGTGCCGAGCGAAATCGCCGAGGCCGCGGCAAGGATTACCCACAATGGGATGTTGTCGCCGCCATCGTGATAGCCGCCGGCGAAAAGGGCAAGAACGATGACGCCCATGGTTTTTTGTGCATCCTGCAAGCCGTGACCGAGAGAAAGCGCTGCGGCTGAAACGGTCTGCGCGAGCCGGAAGCCACGGTTGACCGGTTCGGGGCGAGCGCGCCGGAAGATCCACATAATGGCCAACATGACGAGGAAAGCGCCGATGAAGCCGAGCACCGGGCTCATGACCATCGGAATGGCGACCTTTTCCTTGACCTTGTGCCAGTCGACGGTGACTCCCGAGGCCAGACCGACGCCGATCAGGCCACCGATCAGCGCATGTGACGACGATGACGGAATGCCGAAGTACCAGGTGATGAGGTTCCACACGATGGCGCCAATCAAGGCACTGAGAACAATCGTCAGGGAATGCGAGGAGCCAAGCTTTTCGGGATCCCAGGCAAGGATGTCCTTGATGGTCTTGGCGACGCCGAGACCCAGGAGCGCGCCCACGAAGTTGAGGACACCGGCCATTGCCAGCGCCAGGCGAGGAGTGAGTGCGCGAGTCGACACCGCGGTTGCGATGGCATTGGCAGCATCGTGGAAACCATTGGTGAAGTCGAAGAACAAAGCGATGGCAACAACGGCGATAACCAACGCCAGGGTGAGATCCACGACTCAGGACTCCTTGACGGCGATCTGCTCGACCGTGTTGGCGACCGATTCCAGCGCGTCGATGGCGTGCTCCAAAGAGTCGACGATGTCCTTGAGTTTGAGTACCTCGAGCGACTTGTAGCTGCCGCTGAAAAGGTTGGCGACGATGCGCCGGTAGATGCGATCGCCCTGGTTCTCGAGCCGATTGATCTCGATCCAGTATTCCTCGAGGCGCTTCATTGTACGAAGGCGAGGCATGGCTTCGGCGGTGAGTTCACAAGCACGCTGAAGAACCTC
>JBDSQP010000227.1:0-6872 GCA_039929755.1 Aeromicrobium sp.
CGGTCGTGAGTGATCCGGAAAAATCGCCGACGAGTGCGCATTTCAAAGTCTTGAATGGTTCCACGGTTGTCTTTGAAGGTACGTCGGCGCCGGTTGCCAGTGGTGGTACGGCGAAAGTAAAGGTGACTTCGGGGTTGGTCGATGGTGGCTCCTACACCGTCCAGGCTTGGGGCAATGACGGCCGAATCGAATCGGCTTCAGGCTCGATGTCCACGAAACTGGCCGTAAACACCAGCCCACCTGGTGCGATGACGATCACCTGTACCGGCGTCACCTCTGGCACTTGGTACACGACGCGTCCGGCATCGTCGACGACCTGCTCGTTCAACGGCAGCGCATCGACTGTCGCGTTCGACTGGACCCTGAACAACCAGCCCCAAAAATCTCTGTTAGCAAACTCGAGCGGCAATGCGGACAACATCACCGTGCCAATCCCCACAAGCGGTGTCGTCGGAATCAGCGCCCACGGCAAAGACATTGTCAACAACATCACCGAACCGAAGGCTTTCGGCTTCGGGTCCGGCGACGCCGGTCTGATCACCCCGGTTGACAAGGACCGGACAAGTTCAACGATCAGCGTCGAAGCGCAGGCGCCGGACGGTGGCAGTGGTGTCCTTGCTCGTGTCCAATACCGCCCTAGCGGGAACAGCTCAGGGAGCTGGACCGACGCAACTGGTGTCAGCACGGGGGCCGGCGGATTTTGGATGGGCGGAACCACAAGTTCGGGCGGCGCTGCAACAACCGGTCCGCTGATCTGGGATGCCGAAGGCGAATCTGGTATCAGCGCACCGTCAGTCAATGACGTCAGGGTCTGTTTCACCTACCCAGGTGTCGAACGGTGCACCCCGTCACGGCAGGTCACGGTTGTCCCGCACGCGTTCGGCGGCTCGTTTCCGACCCAGGACGCCGGCCCCGGCCGGGTCGCCCTGTTCACCGGTGAGTTCGAGCTTGAAGAATCCGACATCGATGTTCCCGCCTACTCCGGCTCGCTGTCGTTGGCGCGTTCGCACCGCACCCTCGGCGGAGCAACAACGATTACCGGTGGGGTGTTCGGCCCAGGTTGGGTCGCGGACCTCGCTGGCCCCGAAGCCGGCTCCGCGTCCGCCGAAGTGGTCGACAACACCGCCACCGACGGCTCCATCACCCTCGTTGATGCCGGTGGCGAATCCTCAACATATGTTCACGACGGGGGCGGCAAAGTTGCGCAGGCCACAGGTGTCTATATGGGCGACCTCGAAGCCGGCACTGTCAACGAAAAACTCGAACTCACCGACAGTTCGGGCAAATTCTTGACTCTCACCGAAGAGGATCAAACCAAGACTGTCTGGAAGCACCTCGGATCGGGAAAATGGGTTGTCGAGAAGGTCGACGAACCCGGTGCCACGGCCACCACGACCTATGCGCACGACGCTGATGGTTTGGTGACCGGAATCTTCGCGCCTGCACCCTCGGGTGTGACGTGCACTGCGACCACCCAAGACCCGGGCTGCCGGGCGCTGCTTCTGACCTACACAACCGCAACGAGCCCCGCCGACAAGCGGGTCTCCCAAGTTGATCTGCGCATCTACGACCCCAAGCCCACCGCAACCGGTGAACCCGGTTCGGGGGCAGGCATGACCACCACCGCGGTCGCGAAATACGCGTACGACTCCGCAGGAGTACTCACCGACGAATGGGATCCACGCCTCGACAAGGACGGAACATCCCTAAAAACGCACTACACGTACCAGAGTGTGGGTGGGAAGAAGATGCTCGAAACCCTCACCGCACCCGGTGAAAAGCCGTGGCGGTTCGCCTTCGACGGCAACTCACGTTTCTCCACCGCCAAACGTGAACTTCCCGCTGGTGCCGGCACCGGTGACGCCACCTGGACCGTTGCCTACGACGTGGGCCTGAGTGGCACGGGTCTGCCTGATCTGCGCAGCACCGCCACCACCACATGGGGCCAAACGGTCGCCCCCGTTGGCGCGGTCGCAGTGTTCGCCCCCGACAAAACACCCTCGGGAACCATCCCGGCCGACGGTGACTGGGCCTACGGCTCGATCTCTTACTTCAACCGCGAAGGCCGCACCACGAACACCGCCTCCTATGGTGCTGGTGCCTGGCAGGTCGACTCGAACGTGTATGACGAACAGGGCAACGAAATCTGGTCCCTCGACCAAGGCAACCGCAACATCGCCCTGGCCAGTAGCGGCAACACCGCCTCGCTGGCCAACAGCCTGGCCTCAACAACCATCTACAACGCCGACGGCACCCGAGTCGAGCAAACCTATGGTCCGACCCGTTCGGTAGTCCTAAAGGACGGCACTCAGATCGAAGCGCGAACGAAATCGGAAACCGTCTACGACGACGAAGCCGCCGCCGAATCCGTGCCCGTCCCAGGCCGGCCGACACCAGTCACCGGGGCGCCGCCGCTGAACTTGGTGGCCGAAGAGCGCGAGTCGGTCATCGATGCCGTAGGCACGGTCTTCGACACCCAGAAAACTCGTAACCAGTACGACCCTGTCGTTACTGGAGATGGCGACGGCTGGACACTTGGGGCGCCCACACGCGTCACCACAGCAGTCGGTACCGCGGTCGAGTCGACCACGTTGACGCGTTTCGACACCGAAGGCAAAGTCATCGAGTCAAGAACACCCCAAGGTGTCGCCGCCCACAACACGTCCTGGGCTGACACACGTTCGACGATCAACACCTATTACACCGTCGGGACCAACTCTGCTGATTCAGCGTGTGGCAGCAAACCCGAATGGGCCGGCATGGTCTGCAAAACCGGACCAGCTGGACAACCCCTTTCGGGCAAACCGATCCCCGTGACCCGGAATCTCGGCTTCGATGCATTGCTGAACGCGACGAAGACCACCGAAACGTCGGACACAACGACCCGCACATCGACCACCGCCTATGACGCAGCTGGTCGCAAGAAGTCCGAGTCGATCGCCGTTACTGGTGCTGACTCGGGCGACCAGAGCGTCCCTGACACGACCTTTTCCTACACGGACGACACCGGTGTGCTCAAGTCGGTGACGGCGGGCGGGTCGACGATGACAACAACCTACGACTCGTGGGGAAGAGCTCTGACCCAAACCGACGGCACCGGTAACACGGCTACCACGACGTATGACATTGTGGGTCGCGCGAAAACTTTCAATGACGGCAAGGGCGCCTATACTTTTACTTACGATGGGACCGACGCCGCAGGCAAGGACGAGCATCGGGGCCTGATCACCAAGGTCGACGTCGGACTAGCCAACGGACCCAGCGAATTCAATGTCGCGTCGAATGCTGACGGGGCCTCGTATTTGACGGTGTATCCCAATGGGATCAAAGCGACTACCAGCTTTGACACCGCGGGCGCAGAAACAGCACTTAAGTATGTCAGCTCGGGCGGGGATCCATTGTTCGCATTCTCCAACACCTTGGATGCGGAGTCGCGAGTTCGGTTCGCCTCTTCGCCTGGCTCCTCACAGGCCTATTCCTACGACGACCGCGACAGGCTTACCAAAGTCGAAGACAGTGTCAATGGTGCTTGCACCACCCGTGCCTACGGGTTCAGTTTGGACTCGGACCGCACCAGTTTGGCCACGGCTTTGCCGGATGTGAACGGAGCATGCACCGTCACTGGGGCGGACACAGCTCTCTCGACGTTCGATGGTGCCGACCGTCTCACCTCGAACACGTATGACAACCTTGGCCGGACGAGGACAGTCCCGAAAGGTGAAACTGATCAGCCCGCTGGCGGAGACCTTACGGCCGCGTATTTCGCGAACGACATGGTCGCGAAACTGTCACAAACAGTGCCTGACGGTGCAAGCTCGATTGTGAAGACTAAGTCGTTCACGCTCGATGCTGCCCAACGGTTGTCAGAAACGACCGACACCACGGCTGCGGTCAATTTGCACACGATCACCAACCACTACTCGGACGGCTCGGATTCGCCGGCGTGGATTGAAGACAAAACCCGACCCGACGCCACGACAGCGTGGGCAACAACCTGGTCCCGAAATGTGGTCGGACCAAATGGTGATCTGAGTATGATTCAACCGTCCACAGGCACGGCGAAAATCCAGATCACCGACATCCATGGCGACATTGTTGCCACCATGGACAACACCACGACTATTAGTGGGGTTTCTTCATACGTCGAATCGACCGAATACGGTGCACCACGAAATCCCGCTGCAAAGCTCGGCCAACGCTACGAATGGCTCGGCGCCAAGCAGCGATCCGACGAATCGCTTGGCGGCTTCACACTTATGGGTGCACGCCTCTACAACCCAACCACGGGTCGTTTTCTGTCCATGGACTCGGTCCGCGGCGGAAACGACAACGCGTATACCTACCCCGTAGATCCCATCAACCAGCTTGATCCAGAAGGGCTGGCGCAGATCTATTACATTTGGACTCGATGGCTCCGAGCGTCGAAGACGTGGGTGATTTGGAGGGGTCGGAAGATTTGGGTTTCATATACGAACGCATTTCGGTATCGGAAGGTCGCGACGGCTGTGTACCGAGTTAGGTACCGCATTGAAGGCACGAGCTGGCGGGCTGTCAAAACGGAATACGGTACGCAAATCTCCTTGCAAGTTAGGTACTACCAACGAACGCTCTGGGCAACGTGGCACGGGATTGTAATCCGTACCTGGCACAGTGGCTGGGCTAACCTCTGGGATTACGTGGCGAAGCGATGATCCAAGTATTTTCGAAGCCGGTACGCATTGCCGTCGTCGCGGCCATCGCAGCAATATGCCTGACAGCGACGGGATGCGGTGTAGTCGACGCCGGGACCAGTGACGCCATCCACTGCATTCCTCCCAAGGGGGTTCAGACCATTGAGGAGTACACAAACCAGGTTTGCGAAGAGCGCCCGGAACCACTGCCGGCTCCGTCCTTGGTTCAGCAAAACGAAATCATCTCGAAACTTCAGCGGTTCGGACAGAAGCCGGGCACTATGGTCGACCGGTCCGATGGGGCAATCATGAGCGTATGCGTGTCTCTGCTCGGCGGTGCAAGCGCCGTTGAGATCGCGCCTCATGCGGCGAAATGGTTCAGTCGTGGAAAGGACCGCCTCTCGGTGGCTCAGTCCAGAAGCATCGTCGACCTCATTGAGACCCAAGGCTGGTGCCTGATGTGATGATGGGGCCTCGTTGGGGCGTCATCCAGCTGGAGCCATCCGAACCGGGATCTTGCGAACCGACGGTTCGGCCTGAGCCAATGCCTGACGCACCGTCGCCCTCGCAACCCCATGCCGGCGGGCAAGCTTGCGGATCGAGAGCTCCTCGACCCTGGCATCGCGCCGGATCCGTGCGAACAACTCCACTCGTAACCCCATAACTGCCCTCCACCGCTGGCATCTGAAAACCAGATGGAAACAGCATCAGGGTGGGCCTCGATCAAACCGTCACACTCGCCCGGCAAGTCCAAGTTGGGCACGAATCAGACCGTCACAGTGGGCACGAATCAAACTGTCACAAACAATTTCTCGCGCTCGGGTGGCCTCTTCCGGTGGCCGTCCTATTCGCCCTAAGTTTAGGACAACGATTTTCGGTCGGAGGTTCGAAGATGCGTGTTCGAAAGAGCGCCGGTGGTCTCACGGTCAACGCCATCGCGGGTAGCCACGTCGTGCTTCTGGGGTGGGACATGGCCGAACGCGACATCCGCGCGCAAGGTGTGCTGGGCTTCGCCCTACGCAGGACACGTCAGTCCGATGGTGAAGTGCATTGGATGACGGGCATGAAGACCTTCGGCAGTGTTCACCCTGATCCGGCACCCGGTGTGCCGGTGTCTTCGCATCTTCATCCGTTCCAGTCCTTCCAATGGGCTGACTATTCAGCCTCCCCTGGTGGGACCTACACATTCCGGGTGGTGGCGATGACCGGGCTACCGGTTGCCCTCCAAGAAGGTGCAGCAGTTGATGTGACGGTGACGACCGAGCGGGTTGATCTTGGCCGCCATGCGGTCTTCTTCAACCGGGGTGCCATCGCATCGCAGGAATACGCTCGTCGGTTCCAGAACAGGCCCCCGGACGAGGTCGGAAAGGCCGCCTACGATTGGCTTTCTCGGGGCCTGATCGAGAGTTTGGAGGCCTTCATCGACCAAGCCGGCAATGGTGACAGCCTGCATGGTTCGTTCTTCGAGTTCAAAAACAAGCGCATCTACGCCCGCCTCAATGCTGCCAAGCATCGCGGCGTCACAGTGAAAGTCCTCTATGACGGGGACACCCAACGCGAAGCCAACGAGGAGCACCTTCATGGCAGTGGCATCATCAAAGAGACCCGCGCCCGCACCAACTCCGGTAATTTCGCGCACAACAAGTTCCTCATCTTTAGCCGGGCAAATCAACCTGAAGAGGTCTGGACCGGGTCCACGAACCTGTCAGAGAATGGCATCTTTGGCCACTCCAACAACGCACATCTCGTGCGCGATCGGACCATTGCCGAGAAGTACTTTGCGTATTGGCAACTGCTCGACACCGACAAGACGTTGAAACCGACCGCAACGGTGGCCACGCCACTGAGCCCTGCGCCAGTCGACCCAGCTGCAGAAGACACCGTGGTGGTCTTCTCGCCACGCACCGACCTCACGGCCCTTAACTGGTACGCAGCACTCGCCGGTAGAGCGGAACGTGGCCTGTTCATGACCTTCGCCTTCGGTATGGATGAGAGGTTCGAAAGGGTCTATGACCAGACCGATGATGTCCTTCGCTTCGCCCTGATGGAAAAGAAGGGCAACGGAAAGACGTACAAAGCTCAAGCGGCGAAAATTGACCAGATCCGCCGACGCCCGAACACGACAGTGTCCGTTGGAGCCAAGATCGACCTGAACACCTTCGATAGGTGGCTCGCCGAAACAGACCGTGCCGTGAACGATGC
>JBDSQP010000228.1:0-2287 GCA_039929755.1 Aeromicrobium sp.
GCAATTGCGGGGTTCAGGCGGCTATCGGGACAATGCGGTGCGTAGGCGGTCGGGATCAACACGCCAGAAATCGTGTTGCTTGCCGTCGACGAACGTCACCGGGATTTGTTCGCCATAGGTCGCGAAGAGCTCCGGATCATCCTCTATGTTGACGCTGCTCCAGACCTCTCCGAGTTCTTTGCACACGGCATCGACGACTGTCTCGGCCACTTCGCACAGATGACACCCCGGTTTGGAGTAGACGACGACGCGTCCCCCGGCTGTCGGTGTCGCGCTCACAACTGGTCGAGCCCCAGGGACTCGCTGCGGGCGAGGGCCCGAAGTCGACCCTTTGCGACCTTGCCAGTCGCCGAATACGGCAGCCCCTCGACGATGACGATCCGCTTTGGCCATTTGAAACGCGCAAGGCGCCCTTCGCAACGCGTCCGTATGGCATCGGCCAATGTCGACTTGTCCGCGTCTTCCGATGGAACAACGAACACGAGTACGGACTCGCCGGTCTGGTCGTCGGGTACACCGACAACTGCCACCTGACTGACTCCGTCGACCTCGGCCACTGTTTCTTCGACCTCCGACGGATAGACGTTGAACCCGGAGACGATGACGAGTTCGCGCAAGCGATCGACAAGGGTCAGATCGCCATCGTCGTCAAGGAATCCGATGTCGCCGGTGGGATACCAACCGTCTTCCCTCGGGCCGTCGACTCCGTCGGGCCAGTAGCCGATGAACAGATTTTCGCCGCGCACCCATACCTCGGCGGGATCGCCAGAGCTGGCGTCCTTGCCGCTGGCTTCGACAATTCGCAGTTCGATGCCGGGGAGCGGCCGACCGACCGAACCGCGCTTGGGTCCATGATCGGCCGAACGCCTCGAACCGAGAGTGGTGGAGATGACTGGCGCAGTTTCGGTGAGTCCGTAACCCTGATCAACGAAGTGGCCCGAGGATGCTTCGAAGTGTTCGGCGAGATCAGGATCAAGAGCAGACGCGCCCGACATGATGCGTTGAACGCCCGCGAGCTTCTCGCGCAATCCTTCGCGGCCCGCCCAGGCTGCGACAACCGGCGGGGCGATCGGCAGGTTCGTGACTCCTTCGGCTTCGATCAGGTCCAGGAGGGCGCCGGGGTCGAACCCATCGACGAGCAACACCTTGGCGCCTCGCTTGACTGCCTGGCCGAGCACGCAATTAAGACCATAGATGTGGAAGAGCGGCAACAGGGCAAGGCACGTGTCATCCGAAGTCATTGCCGGCGGCTCCACCAAGGCCACTTGCTCGATATTGGCGATCAGAGACCGATGCGGAAGCATCGCGCCTCGCGGTTTGCCGCTCGTCCCGGACGTATAGAGGAGGACCGCGAGCGACTCGGGATCCTGGGGAGCAGCAGGATCGGCGCCCGAGGCGCCGGCAAGGAAATGGGCGAAAGCTGTCTCGCCTGGCTGCGCCTTCGTCCCGTCCACGATCACGGTCAGGCCGTCGACGTTTTCGCCGGCCTCGCGCACGTGTTTGACCCCGACCTCGTCACACATCACGACGTGAGCTTTCGAGTCGCCCAGCATGCGTTCGATTTCTCGTGTCGTCGACCGCGGATTCATCGGCACGGCCACCATGCCGCCGCGCAAAATCCCGTAGTAGGCGACGGCGAGATCGATCCGGTTCGACATGACGAGCGCGACGCGATGGCCGGCGACCAAACCGAGCGCAGACAGTCCGCGCGCGACCGCGTCAGCGGCCGCATCGAATTCGTTCCAGGACAATTCTCGTCGCTCTTCGCGGTGCTCGATGAGTGCTACGGCGTCGCCGTGCTCCAGGGCAGCTGCGCGGAGGTATTCGCTGGCATTCACAGTCACAAACCGAGTCAACCACAGGAACTGTGCAGGCAGAACGGATAGGCTCGAACCATGGCGCGCGAATCAGTACCCGAGCAACCACTGAACCTGAAATCGCGGTCGGTGCTCGCCGGACAGGCAGCCGCTGCCGCCGCTGAGGTCGAGAACGCCATGGCGCCTGATCTGGACCGCGAAGGGGCCGCATTTTTCGACGTCGACAACACGATCATGCAAGGTGCCTCCATCTTTCACTTGGCACGAGGCCTTCACCGGCGCAAGTTCTTCACCACCGGCGACATCCTCAGGGGCATGTGGCAGCAGGCTTACTTCCGCGTAGCGGGAGTCGAGGATCCCGAGCACATTGCGAAGGCTCGCGCCAAGGGACTGTCCTTCATCGAGGGGCATACGGTCACCGAACTCGAAGAGGTCGGCGAGGCGATCTTTGATGAAAACATGGCGCACAA
>JBDSQP010000229.1:0-4890 GCA_039929755.1 Aeromicrobium sp.
CTTCCGTTCATCGGCTATGACGCGGGCGACTACCTGAGCCACTGGATCGCGATGGGCAAGAGAATCGACGAAGCCAAACTGCCGAAGATCTTCTACGTCAACTGGTTCCGTCGCGACGACGATGGCAGCTTCCTCTGGCCGGGCTATGGCGAGAACAGCCGCGTGCTCAAGTACGTCGTCGATCGCCTCGAAGGAAATGTCGAAGCAGTCGAGACCGCCATTGGATTCGTTCCCGCCGAAGGCAGCCTCGACGTCGACGGGCTGAACCTGACGCCTGAGCAAATTCAGAAGGCGCTGACGGTAGATCCCGCTGAGTGGGAGTCGGAGATCATTCAGATCACCGAATGGTTCGAAAAGCTGGGTCCCAAACTGCCGGCAGTCCTGTGGTCTGAGCTCGAAGATCTGAAGGCCCGACTCAAGGCTTGAGCGCACACGAAGAACGGGATCGGAGTCAATCGACCCCGATCCCGTTCTTCAACTGACTGCATCCCAACAGGCGTCAAGCCTCTCGGGTGCTCCCTCGCATCGAGTCCCGACTGAACAGGGCCACTTTCAGGGCTCCCGTTTCAGTCGGTCTCGAAAACACGTCATAGGCCGTTTCCATCTCGTCCAGATCGAAGCGATGAGTGATCAGGTCTTTTGTCGCCAACTGCCCGGACTGAAGCAGCTTCAACAGCAGCGAAGTCGAGTAGGTATCGACGAGACCGGTGGTGATCGTGACGTTCCTTATCCACAGCTCTTCAAGATGCAACGTCACCGGCGAGCCGTGAACACCGACATTGGCGACGTGGCCTCCCGGCCGAATCAACTGGGTGCAAAGTTCGAAACTGCTGGGTATGCCTACCGCCTCGATGGCGACATCAGCGCCCAGATTGTCGGTCATTCCGAAGACGACACCGCGCACGTCCTCATCCGGACTCATCGTCACGGTGGCCCCGGCCATCTTTGCAGCGTCACGACGCGGCGCGGCCGGGTCGACAACAACGATGTTGAGGGGACTCATCAGTCGAGCGGTTGCGATCGCCGCGAGGCCGATTGGCCCCGCACCGACAATCACGATGGTGTTGCCAGGCTCAACGCAGCCGTTGAGCACGCCTACTTCATACGAGGTAGGCAGGATGTCGGCGAGCATCACAGCTTCCTCATCACTCACATCGTCGGGCAATACGTAAGTCGATCGACTTGCGAACGGCACCCGTACGAGTTCGGCCTGGGTCCCGTCGATGATGTTCCCCAAAATCCACCCGCCGCCGCCGAGGCACTGGCCATACCGCTGTTCGCGGCAATAGCGGCATCGACCACAGGAACTGATGCACGAAATCAGTACCCGGTCTCCGGGGGCACGGTCAGTAACCGCCGAACCTACAGACTGAATCGTGCCGACTGCTTCATGTCCGAGGACGCGACCGTGCTCAACGCTCGGGACATCGCCCTTGAGGATGTGCAGATCAGTGCCGCAGATTGTCACGGCGTCGACGCGGATGATGGCGTCCTCGGGATCGAGGATTGCCGGATCCGGGACCTCTTTCCACGTGGGAGAGCCGGGGCCCTCGTAGATCAATGCCTTCATGATTTCCCCTCGTGGAGTCGTGGATGTCCAAGGACTTGATTGGAGTCACTTTCAGCATGAATCGGATCCGGAACCCAGTGCAGAGTCGTTTGCCCCCAACGTCTGGGGCCTTAGGTCCCTTCAGGCATCTACGAAGACGCGTTCATCGAGCCGCAGCACGTTGTCCAGGCGATCGAGCACAGCGTGCGAGTGAGTGATGATGACGACGCTGTGGTCGGGCGACAATCGCAGGATGTCATCGAGGAGACTCTCGGCCGTCAGCTCATCAAGGTGCTCTGTGGGCTCGTCAAAGATCAGAATCTTCCGGTCGGCCAGCAGCAGCCTTGCTAGTGCCAGTCTCTGCCTCTCGCCACCGGATAAGCGTGAGCCGTTCTCGCCGACGATGGTTTCGATCGCCAGCGGCAAAGACTGAACCAGTGCTGAAAGGCCGGCACGGTTCAGCGCCGCCGCCAACTCGTCGTCGCTCGCATCGGGTTTGCCGATACGGAGGTTTTCACGTATTGAAGTGTCGAAGATGTGAGAGTCCTGCTCCATCAGACCGATGCGACTACGGACATCAAGTCCGCGCATGAAACGGATGTCGCCGCCGCCGAGCTCGATACGTCCGCCTTTGGGGCTGATGAGTTTGAGCAGCGTGCAAGCGAGCGTCGACTTGCCCGAACCACTGCGACCCGTGATGCCAAGCACGTCGCCTTCGCTGAGTGTGAAATCGACCGGCGCGGCCTCAAGGGCAGCATTCCAGCCGAGCCGCACGTCATGGACTTCGAGGTCCCAACGATCTGGCAAGGGGAAGTAGGCAATCGGTTCATCCATGGAGGGTCGAACTTTCTGGAGTTCGCTCACGCGGGCCAGCGACTCTTTGATGCTGAGTCCGATGTTGGCAGTGGCACCGAGCTGATCCAGCGGCTCGATGAGACCGAGCGGCGCAAGAACGAGAACGGCCAGCAGAACCCGATCGAGACGACCGTCCGCCACGGCGGGGACTCCTATCCGGGCACTCGCGACTACGACAGCACCCATGGTGGTGAAGACGAGCGCCGAACTCAGGCCGCTGAGCCAGACAAAGCGACGTTGAGCTCTGGCGAGGCCGGCATCGATTCCGCGGACACGGTCACGCACTGCACTGGTGACTCCATATGCGATGAGGTCCGGTGCGGCGACTACGGCCTGAGCGACTTCGCTGGCCAGATCCCCGCGGAAGGCGGCAGTCTCGCGGCTGTCTGCCGTGTTGCTGAACGAAACAATGAGCGGAATGACGGCGACAAGGAACAAAATGGCGATTGTCATGACTGCGGCTGTCGCTGGGCTGATGACCGCCATCAGAGCTGTGACCAGAAGGGAAGAGACCAGAGCTATGGAGCGGGGGATACGCACTCTCAGAAGTCGATCCTGAAAGGCATCCACGTCGTGCACGACCCGACTGACGACATCGCCTCGCCTTCCGTGGGGGAGGCCGGCGGGAGAAGCTTCGTCGAGGGTGATGTAGAGCGCGAGTCTGTGTTCGTTCAGCAGCCGGAATGCTGCGTCATGTGTCAGCAATCGTTCGCAATATCGAAGGACCGAGCGGGCAACGCCGAAAGCGCGGACCGAAACGATTGCAATCATCAGATAGAGGACCGGCGGGTGTTCTGCGGCCCGTGAAATCAGCCATGCGGAAGTCAGGAGCAGTCCTATGGCGCTCAATTGGGCAAGCAGGCCGAGCGACCATCCAGCCAAAAGTCGTTTGGTCATGAAGGAACCACTACTCTGTCGCCGACGGACACAATGCGGTCGGCAAAATTTATTGCCGCACGTCGGTGTGCGACGAGGAGGATCGTCACTCCGCTGTCGCGAAGTGAGGACAAGACGTGTTCCTCGGTGTCTTGGTCGAGACCCGCCGTGGGTTCGTCGAGAACCATGAGATGCGATCCGCCGTGACGGACCCGCAGGAGAGCACGTGCCATACCGACGCGGCGAAGTTCACCGGCCGAGAGATTCGTTCCGCCTTCGGTGACTTCGCGTTCGAGAGACAAGCGCTGCGCACCGGCGTCATCGAGGGCTTCGCGAAGGTCCTTGTCGGTTGTGCTCAGACAGCCAAGCGCGACATTTGAGCCGATGGTTCCGGCGATGAGTGCGGGCCGTTGTGGCACCCAGGCAAGGCGTGAGCGCCACTCGACCAGGTTGAGATCGCGCAGGTCGACGCCATCGACGGACACACGGCCTTCCTGAGGGTCGAGGAATCCGAGCAAAACGGCAAGTGCTGTCGATTTGCCGGCTCCCGACCTACCGATGATAGCCGTGCAAGCTCCCGGTACGACGTGTGCCGAGAGTCGGTCGAGGGCCGTCGTGGTCCGGTCGGGGTATGCGTAGCTGACGTCTTCGAACTCGATCATTGCTGTGCGCAAATCGGGGACGGGCAGCGACCCGGTATGCGGCCGGCCCGACTCCAGGATCTCGAAGACATCGTTCGCGGCCTCAAGGCCTTCGGCACTGTCGTGGAAGTGTGCGCCGACCTGGCGTAGGGGCAGGAATGCCTCGGGCGCAAGTAGGAGCACGAACAGCGCGGTACGAAGACCGAGGGACCCGTCGACGACGCGCAGCCCGACGCTGACGGCGACCAGTGCCACCGAGATCGTGGCAAAGAATTCGAGAACGAGGGATGACATGAAAGCGAGCTTGAGCGCAGCCATCGACTGACGCCGGTGCTGTTCGCCGACCTGCTGCATCCCTTCCCGCTGTGAGCGACCGAAGATCTTGAGCGTGACCAGACCGTCGAGTACGTCAGTGAAGTGATAGTTGAGGGCTTTGAGCGCTTCCCAACGCTTTTCCGTCTTGTCCTTGGTGAGAAGCCCGACCAGGATCATGAAGACGATGATGAGGGGGAGGGTCAGGCCGACGATCGCGCCAGATGTCGGATCGGCCCACGTGACGGAGGTGACCACGACGACTGGCACTGTGATCATCAGGACGAGTTGCGGGAGGTACTTGGAGAAATAACCGTCGAGCGCATCGATTCCCGATCCCAGAAGGGCGATACAGGAACCCGAATCAGGTCGGACACCGACACTTCGTTCATCGAGAAGTGCTGTCATGACGTCGTCGCGCAGTTGCGACTTGACCGCAAGCGCCGCCCGGTTGGCGGCAATCTGGTGGACCCAGCTCAGCCCACCGCGGACCGCAAAACATATGGCGATGCCGAGAATGAGCCCGGAAACCCTGGCCGTTCGACCCGCCCCTCCAAAACCCAGATCGACGATCGTCGCGATGAGCCAGGCCTGGAGGACGACCGCAATGGCCGTGATCGAGCCCAGCACTGCGCTCACCACCAAGTGGCGGCGCAC
>JBDSQP010000230.1:0-8827 GCA_039929755.1 Aeromicrobium sp.
CCAACCGATCTGGATGATGTGATCGACACGGTGATGGCCACGATTGTCTTGCGGGATGACGTCGCCATCGACACCAGCGCAGTAGGACCGGCGCAAGTAGCCGGCGATGCGAGAACCTTGGAGCAAGCGGCTCGAAACCTTATCCAGAACGCTGTTCGTCACGCCCGACATCAGGTACGGATTTCGGTCGCCAACTCGCCGGGACTTGCCGTGCTCGCGGTGGACGATGACGGTCCTGGCGTCCCGGAGGAGCACCGCGACGACATCTTCGAGCGTTTCGTACGACTCGATGACGCGCGCGATCGCGAAGCCGGTGGATCCGGGCTTGGCCTGGCGATCGTGAGAGAAATTGCTCAGGCCCATGGCGGGAGGGTCCTGATCGAGCAGTCTGATCTCGGTGGAGCCCGGTTTGTCGTCGAGTTGCCCAGGGCTGACTGAAGTCTTACTGACGCAGCGCCTATTCAAGGCAGCGCCTATTCAAGGACGTGTGCCAAGGCCTCCGGGGTGCGCCCGACGACTGTCGTGCCGTCGTCTGCGGTGAGGATCGGTCGCTGTATGAGAATCGGGTTCGCCACCATCGCCTCGATCCAGTCACCACGGTGATCGATGTCCCGGGGCATGGTCTTGAGGGCGGCCGCGGGCGCCTCGGTCATACGGACGATGTCCCATGGTTCGAGACCCATGCGTGCGAGCACTTCCCGCAATTCGTTCGCAGTCGGTGGATCGTCCAGATAGCGACGCACCGTGTAGTCGATCCCTGCTTCATCGAGGGACGCTGTGGCAGTGCGGCACTTGCTGCACGCCGGATTGATCCAGATCTCCATACTCAGTCCTCAACCTTCGCGGTCTGGCCCACTTCAGTTCGGTTGTCGAATGTTCGCGAAACGATCAGTGCGGCCACAAATGCCCCGAGTGTGCCGAGTGCTTCGTCGCCGAGGGTGTCTTCGTAGGCGGTGTTCAACTCCGTGCCATGCCGGATGAACGTGTACCACTCGCCCAGTTCCCAGGCGATTGCGAGAATCGCACCGAGACCGGTGATCAGGGTCACGAGCGCCCAGCGTGGAGTGACGTTGCCCAGGGCGATGAGGAGGCCAGAACCCCATAGGAGGAAAAGCCAGTTGACGAAATGGTTGAGGTCATCCCACCAGATGATCGAGTCATACAGATTGAGGGTGTTGCCGGTGACGTCGACGAAGAAGGGCAGCATGATCAGCGAAAACGCCGTCCATGGCATGGGACCGGTGTATGCGCGGCGTCGGCCGGCGAGCCACCAGACCAATGGGACAACTGCCATCAGCACGGGATAGGCAATGAGCCGTGCGCCGAAGGCCTTGCCCTCGAATTGCGGGATGTTGGGGACGAACTCTGCGACCGCAAGCTGGAGCGTCGTCAAGGCAAAAACGAGGGTGGCGGTGATCGGTCCAGCCTTGCCTGATGGGCGAGAGCCGCTCGGAGAGTTCATGCCTTCGGAACGCCGGTGGCGTTGGGGAACGGGATGGCGCCACTCTTGCTGATGGCACGGGCCCAGGTCAGCAGCGAATCGGCTACTGGCGTGTTCGCGAGGTGCGCAATCGCGGGATCGCTGGTGGCATCGGTCAAGGCTTCAATCTCCTCGCGCTCGGCGAGCCCGAGTTCGGTCAGTGAGCCGCTCTCCTGAATCCAGCCGCGCGCCCGCAGGCGTTCGTGGCCCGCTGCCCATTCCTCATCGCTCCAACCCCGAAGCGCCTGCTGATCGTCCCCCACCTTGCCGATGCCGACCTGGAGGATGTTGGAATCGACCGGCCCGACATTGGCCGCGGTGAGCACGGCAAGATGGCCGTCGCCGCGGTATTCGCGGAGGACCGAAGTCGCGTGCCACAACCGTGCCATCGGCGTCTCGGGGGAGGGAAGGGCGTGGTGAGCTGCCGCAAGTGGGCGGCCCGCAAACGACAACGAGCCGGCTGCGGCGAGGAGGGAATCGGCAACCGGCAGGACGTCTTCGTCACCGAGGATCGACTCGAGTGCGCGGGTCGCGATGATCTTGCGGGTGGCAAGGATTTCGTCACGATCGGCGAGATTCCAGGCATCGGGGATGGCCTTTGCCACCATGTCCGGCGCGAAGCCGAAGAACGTCGCGGTGACCAGTTCGGCGCTTGGTGTCCCAAGCGGTGCGGATCGAGACGCGAAATAGCCGCTCCAATATCCGCGTAGGCCGATCGCCTTGTAGGCAGCCCGTGTCTCCGGCGCGAAGTACACGACCGTATGGATGGCTTCGAGCGTTCGCCAGAACTTTCGCAAGGTCTTCGTCGTCACATTGCTCACCGTGGCATCGTGCCACAGGCGCCCTCTCTCCCGGACTCTGCCTGTTCAGACTCTGCCTGTTCAGACCCTGCCTATTCGGGACTCTGCCTCAGGCGCTTGGTTTCGCCACGTTGTTTCTTGGCATTCAACCGTCGCTGGCGGGCGGCCTTGCTGGGCTTCGTGGCGTGACGATGTTTCGGCGGTATGAGGGCCTGGGCCAGCAGCGATTCGAGCCGGACTTTGGCGGCCTCACGGTTGCGGTGTTGTGATTTGTATTGCGACGCGGCGATCGTGATTGCGCCGTCGACAAGGCGCCCGCGCAACCTGGTGGTCGCGAGCGCCCTCTGCTCGTCGTTGAGCACCGTTGTGTCGGCCAGGCGCCATACCAACTCGACCCGTGAGTCGGTGGTGTTGACGCTTTGCCCGCCGGGACCCGAAGAGCGAGAAAACCGCCAGGTCATCTCGCCCTCGGGCACGGTTATGCGCGGTGCTTTAGCGTGTTTGCTCATCGCCGGCAAGTATGCGGTACATCGACTTGCGGGCTTCATCCAGCACCTCGGCAGCCTGCTTGCGCTGATCGGGCGTGCCGACCTGAGCAATCTGTTTCCAGGCGACGACGAGTCCGTGCAAAGAGTCCCGTAGGTGTCGGTGATCGGCTCCCGCGTGCTCAGCGACGGCTTCCCAGGGGGTGCCGAGATCTTCGCGCTTTTCTTCGACATAGGCGGTGCCGTCTTCGGTGAGCGTCGCGGTCTTGCGACCGTCTACGCGTTCGAAGGTGACGAGGCCTTCGTCTTCGAGCTGCTGGAGCACCGGATAGATGGAGCCGGGACTTGGTGTCCAGATACCGTTGCTGCGCTCGCTGATCTCCTGGATCAACTGATAGCCGTGCATCGGCTCCTCAGCGAGCAGGAGCAGGGCGGCGGCACGTACGTCGCCACGCTTGTTTCCGCGGCGGCGGCCGCGGGGACGTCCGCCATAGCCGGAGAACTCGCGGCCGAAGTCCGGACCGCCGAATCCGGACCCCGGAAAGTCCCGTCCGCCGCGGCGGCGATCGCCGGGGTTGTGTTGACTGTTGTGATCGAAATCGTGGTTTCTCATGGTGTTTCCTTTTCTGAGGTTGCGGCGGCGCCTGGCTCTAGGTCGGCCGGCAATTCTCGCCACATAGTTACGATGCAATAACGATATATCGGTAATGCATCGAAGTCAAGGAAATGAAAGAACCCCGGTCCGTGGCTTTCACGGACCGGGGTTCTTTGTTGAGCGATGCCAGAGGTTAGCCGCCGGCGACGTAGTTGTTGAGTTGATCGCGCTCGAACTCGAGCTGGTCCATGCGGTATTTGACCGCGTTACCGATGCTGAGTACGCCAACGAGCTTGCCGTCTTCGAGAACGGGGATATGCCGAACCCGTTGATCGGTCATGATCGCCATGAGCAAGGTAAATGAGTCACTGGGTGCGCATACGCGGACATCGGTCGACATGATCGTGTCGACCGATTGATCCATTGCGTTGTCTACCTTGCGGAGCTTGCGAACAACATCGCGTTCGGACACGATGCCGATCAATTTCTGTCCGTCATCGCTGACGACTAGCGCACCGACGTTGAGTTCGGCCATCTTGTCGAGCAATTCGCCCACGGTGGCATCAGGGCGAACGGTGTAGACCTCGCCACTGCCTTTGGAGTTCAGGACATCACTGACGCGCATGCAATCGGCTCCTTATAGTTCGTTAATTCGAGACTAACCCTGATCGAGTCCTATTGAGCGGAATTATCGATCGTCGTTTGGCCGATGAAAGTCGAATGACCGGACGTTGGAGTCCGGCTCTTCGGGTTCGTCGCCCCAGTTGTCGTCCGGGTCGTCCCCCCACGGCTGTTCACCATCGGGAAAATGACCAAGATATGCCATGGCAGCGTCATGCAGCCGCGTGTTGGTGGCGATCGCATTGTCGCCCCAGGGGCCTGGCTTTCCGGCGAGACTGGTGAACGTTCCACCGGCTTCGCGAACGATGATGTCGAGCGCAGCCATGTCCCAGACCTTGAGCTCGGGTTCGGCCGCGATGTCGACCGCGCCTTCGGCGAGCATCATGTAGGACCAAAAATCGCCGTAGGCGCGTGTCCGCCAGCAACGGCGCGTCAAGGCGATGAACGGCTCCAGTTTGCCGATCTCTTCCCAACCGCCGAGCGACGCATACGAGAACGACGCGTTGTCGAGTTCGGAGACCGTGGAGACGTGAATTTGTCGCGACGACATGAGTGATTTGCCGGTGAAGGCGCCACCATCCTTGGAGGCCCACCAACGTCGTCCGAGCGCGGGTGCCGAGACGCACGAGGCGACAATCTCGCCGGCATCTTCCAGGGCGATCAGGGTGGCCCACACCGGAACGCCTCGAACGAAGTTGGACGTGCCGTCGATCGGATCGATGATCCAGCGCCGCTCGTGTGAGCCGGAGGTACCCTCATCCTCGCCTTGCTCCTCGCCCAGGATCATGTCGCGAGTCCGGGCGTTCTTGAGTGTGCGGCGGATTGCTCCTTCGACTGCCTGGTCGGACTCCGTCACATATGTCAAGTCGGGCTTGGTCGAGATCTCGAGATCGACGGCGAGGAATCGGTCCATCGACAGCGAGTCCGCGTTATCGGCAAGCACGTGTGCGAGGCGCAGATCGTCATTGTACGAATGAGCCATGAGCCCTAGAGTACGGCGAAAGGTGCCGACGACGGCGCACCCTGTCCCCGGAGGCGTCCCGTGTTTGGCGAATTCAATGGCTTGCCGGTGCACGCCCTTGTCGTCCACGCGGCGGTGATCCTCACACCTTTGGCGGCGCTTCTCGGTTTGGTGCTGTGGTTCCCCAAATGGCGTATGCAGTTGCGCTGGCCGCTCGCCGCGATGGCCGGCCTCACATTCGTCACGGTTTCGGTCTCGGTGTCGAGTGGCAAGGTGCTCAAGCGAGCGCTGGGTACGCAGTTGACAGGCGCCGACAATCCAGCCGGCAAGCTCGTTCGTCATCATCAGCAACTGGCTCAGCGACTGTGGTGGGTCTTGTTGGCCTATCTTCTGATCACGATCCTGATCGCCATGATCCTGCCGCGGCTCGACAACCATGTGGCCGCACAGTCACTTGCTCTTGTCGTCGCGGTTGTCGCGATTGTGATCATCGTGCTGGTCGTACAGGTCGGCGATGCGGGCGCAAAGGCGCGCTGGAACCCCGACGGATCCTTCGACTACTCCGGATCCTGACGGTCAATTACGGATAGTCTGCGGCAATGGAAGATGGCGCGCCCGGACCCTCGCCGTTCCCGGAGCATCCCGAGCTTCGCGATATCGCGGAGGCGATGGAGGCCGCAGGCGTGATCTTCGAGATCTACGATGCTCGGTTCCGCTGTGTGTATCTCTCGAGCGAGCGGGTGCGTCTCACTGAGCAGACCGCCGATGAGGCACTGCGACACATCGGCCGGTCACCGATCCGAGGGGCTCTGAGAGAAGACGCGGAGATCATCAGGATCACCCGGGAGAGCGGCACCGCCTGGTTTCAGCACAACGCGCCGATCATGCGCCGGTACCTCGAACCCACCGACCTCGATTTCGAGGAAATCTTTGATTCCACGGCACCATTCGCGGCGGAGGTTGATCCGGCCGAGTCGGCACCCCGCGCCTGGTATGACCGGGTCGCATTCCCGACCAACCTTCGTTTCCGTCGAACTATGCTCGGCGACCAGCACCAGGTTCAACTGCGGATCAACGACGACACGGGGCGCTTCATCGGCGTTGTGTTCTTGTTTCGAGGCTTGGTGCCTGAGAGCCTGTTGCACCGTCTGGGCCGCGGAGACCCGAAGTTGTTCGAGCGGATGGACCGAGTGAGTGAGCCGGCCAGGCGACCCGCGGCAGTCTTGTTCGCCGACCTGGAGGCCTCCGGCCCGCTCTCGCGGCACTTGTCCTCACGCAGCTACTTCGAGCTGATACGTGATCTCACGGACCTGATCGATTCCTCGGTTATCGCCCACGACGGGATCACCGGCAAACACGCGGGCGACGGCGGGTCCGCCTTGATCCTGGCTGCCGACTTCGACGGTTCTGAGTCCGGTGCTTCGCGTGCGGCGATCGAAGCAGCCAGGGCGATCCGCGACGGCGCCGAACACCTTGGCCCCGAGGACATCTCCGTGAAGCTCAACCTCGGCCTGCATTGGGGTGCCACGTTGATGGTCGGCCAGGTCACCACCGGCGGTCGCCTTGAAGTCACTGCCTTGGGTGATCAGATGAACGAGGGTGCCCGGATCGAGGCAGCCGCGAAAGACGGTACGATCCTGGCTTCCAAGGACCTGATCGAGAGGCTCGACGCTGTCGATGCGCGGGCTACAGGCATCGACCCGGACGCGATCGCCTACATACCGCTCGGGGAGCTCGAAGGAGCCAGCGACAAGGCGATTCGTGACGCCGGAACGATCCCGGTCACCCCGATCTGACCGCCCCGGTCAGTGGTCGCCCGAGTGGTCCTTGCTGGCCAACAGTCGACGGAACGATTCGACCCGGGCCGGTTGGAGTCGCCCATCCGAGGCGTATTCGTCGAGCGCGCACTCCGGTTCACCTGTGACATGCGTGCAACCGCGCGAGCAGTCGACGGTGGCGTCATCCAGGTCGGGGAACGCCTCGAGAATGCGTTCGACACTGACATGGGCGAGGCCGAATGACCGTATGCCCGGAGTGTCGACGATGAGTCCGCCGAAGGGGAGTTCGAGCACGATCGCCGACGTTGATGTATGTCGTCCGCGACCGGTGATCGCGTTGACGTAGCTGGTCGTCCGGCCGGCAGTGGGCACAAGAGCGTTGACCAATGTTGATTTGCCTACGCCACTGTGGCCCACCAGCACACTCATCTTGTCCTTCAACACTTCGCGGATCGCCGAGAGATCTC
This sequence comes from Aeromicrobium sp., assembly GCA_039929755.1. Lineage (GTDB taxonomy): Bacteria > Actinomycetota > Actinomycetes > Propionibacteriales > Nocardioidaceae > JACMOZ01. The sequence goes on from JBDSQP010000230.1 coordinate 7,188, forward strand.
CGTCCTGTTGGACGACCACAACACGTACGTCGAGGGGTTCGAGCAGGCCCAGCATTTCGGCTGGATCGGCAAGATCGGGCTTGGTCAAGCACACGACGGGCTGCATACCTGCGTCGAAGGCCGCGACGAGGCAACGGTCGATCAGGCGCGGACGCGGCGGGGGATCTGCGAGGGCCGCGACAACCACGAGCTGATCGGCATTGGCGACGATGATGCGCTCGATCGGGTCGTCGTCATCGGCAGTTCGGCGCAGAACGGTTCGGCGTTCCTCGACCTCTACGATGCGGGCGAGCGTGTCCTCCTTGCCGCTGATGTCTCCGACAACCCGAACCTGGTCACCGACGACGACACCTTTGCGACCGAGGTTTCGCGACTTCATGGCTGTGACAACGCGTTCGCCATCGTCATCGATCAGCAAGAGGCTGTAGCGACCGCGGTCGATCGTGATGACCCGGGCAATCGCAGCATCCCCGTAGTTGGGGCGATCCTTGGTGCGCGGCTTCGTGTGGCGTTTGGGCCTTTCGAACCGGGCGTGTTCGTCTTCGCCTTCCCTTAGGTGATCTGCCCTCATGTGACTGCCCTCATGTGACGAGGCGTTCCCACACGGGTGCGAAGTTCGGATACGTCTTGACCGTGGTCACGACGTTCTCCACGAAAAGGTCCTTCGTACGCAGACCCAGCACAACGGCTGTGTGGGCCATGCGGTGGTCGTCGTAGGTGCTGAACACGCCGCCGTGTAGGGGACGCGGCTTGATGGCGAGACCGTCGTCAAGTTCAGTGACTTCGCCACCGAGCTTGTTTATCTCAGTCGCCAGCGCGGCGAGCCGGTCGGTTTCGTGGCCACGAAGATGGGCGATGCCGGTGAGTTGCGAGGGCCCGTCGGCAAGGGCACAGACGGCGGCGATGACGGGTGTGAGCTCGCCTTCGTCATGCAGATCGAGGTGCACGCCCGGCAATGACTCGCCGGCTGTGAAAATCATGTCGCCGTCGACGGCCTCGACCATGGCGCCGAACTGCGCGGCGAAATCGCGCCATCGGTCGCCGGCCTGTTCGGTCTGCTCGGGCCAATTGCGGATGCGGACACGCCCACGGGTGACGAGGGCGGCGGCAATGAACACGCCGGCGTTGGACAGATCGGGTTCGATCTCGGTGTCGAGGGCAGCGATTGGCCCGGGTTTGACGACCCAGCGGTTGGGCTCGCCGTCGTTGACGTCGACTCCACGCAAACGAAGTTGGGCAATGGTCATGTCGATGTGCGGCATCGACGGCACCGGTTTGCCGACGTGGCGGATGTCGACGCCCTCGTCATAGCGCGCGCCTGCCAGCAGCAGGGCTGAGACGAACTGGCTCGAGGCGGAGGCGTCGATCTCGACGATGCCACCCTTGAGCCCGCCGGTGCCGTGGACCGTGAATGGGAGCGACCCGCGACCCTCGTCCGAGATGTCGGATCCGAGTGAGCGGAGGGCTTCGATGATTGTCGACATCGGACGTACGCGCGCATGCTCATCGCCGTCGAAGAACACATCGGCATCGGCCAGGGCGGCAATCGGAGGTACGAAGCGCATGACAGTTCCGGCCAAGCCGCAGTCGATTTCGCTGGGACCGTGTCCGGTCCAGGTCGTCGGCGTCACCGTCCACTC